>NZ_JBNPLX010000017.1:0-82796 GCF_050313695.1 Bariatricus sp. SGI.161 | reverse complement strand
GTATAACACAGGAGATTCTAAAATGCACCCGCTATCACAAAAATCGCCGTGTCCCTCATTACAGTTCATATCCATAAAGAAAGATACAGCGATTCCATTCCCTGTCCGACAGTTAAAAATCCATTGCCATCCTGCTGGCCATCTCTTCATCCAGTTCCGTCACTTTTGTCTCCATAACACGATATACCCTCTGACACAGGTTCAGCACACTTGGTCTGTGTGTTGTCACAATACAGGTTTTATTCGGCTTCTGCTGTACAATATTGCGAAGCACCTGCCGTTCTGTCGTCACATCCAGCGCAGACGTCGCCTCGTCCAGAAGCAGAACAGGTGCATCCCGGAGCACCGCCCTTGCAATGGCGATCCGCTGGGCCTGTCCTTCCGAGAATCCCCGGCCGCGTTCCCCGATCCTGCTGTTGATCGTATCCGGCATCTTCTCCACAAAGTCCCACGCACAGGCGATCTTCAACGCCTCCACGATCTCCTCATCCGTTGCATCTTCCTTCACCATCCGCATATTCTCTGCAATGGTTCCGGATAAAATGGTATTGCCCTGCGGGACATAGGCAAACAGATGCCGCGTCTCTGCATTCAGCACAACTTCCTTTCCATCAGAAGCAACAATCAGCGCACTTCCCGCCTCCGGACGAATCAGTCCGAGGATCAGACGGATCATCGTAGTCTTTCCTTCACCGGATGGTCCCACCAGCGCCACGATCTCTCCCGGACACGCCCGGAACTGTGACTGATGGATGACCCTCGTCCCTTCTGTATAAGAGAACTCCACATCCTTCATCCGGATCTCGAATCCGTCCCCCGCAAGCTCATCCAGCTCGGAACTCTCCGGAATGTGCACTTCCTTCGGAAGTTCCACCAGCTCCCGGATCCGGTGCGCCGACACCGAACTGTTCAAAAATGACGGTATGATCGATACCACATTGTTAAATGCGCTCGAGAGCTTACTTCTCTGCTGCAAAAACAATGTCATCGTTCCATACGTGATATCATGCGTCCATAACCGGAACAGACAGTATCCGAACGCCAGGAACTGCACCATCGTTCCCATGATCGACAGCACAATATTCGTCTTAATGGTAAATAAATTATATTTCAGGCTGATGTCCTTGAACCTTCCCTGCCACCAGCGCATCTTCTTACTGTAATGTGGGGCAATTCCAAATGACTTAATCGTATCAAAGTTGTAAAATGTCTCCACCTCAAATGTCATCAGATTACTGCTCATCTCACGGACCTTTTTGCTGTAATCCCGCTGTTTCTTAATCATAAAACGGGACATCAGAAGCATAAAAGGTGCACTTCCCAGCGCGATCACTGCCATGATCCAGTCATAATGCATGATCACAAAAAAAGTCGCGATAAAATTATAGACCGCAATAATAATCGACGGAAGCCAGCTGATGGCATTGCCGCTGACCGTATTGATATCCCCATTGAAACGGTTCAATATATCTCCATTACTGTATTGATTGATTTCCAGCCAGTCCGCGTCCACGATCTTATCAAAGATATCCGCCTGGATGTCATTGTTGATGTCAATGGAGAGCCTGGTTGAGATCCGGCTGATCACACTGTCAAAGACCAGACTGAATACCGTACTTCCTACCATGATGGCGATCAGAAACGGAAGTTTCTCCATCTTATACCCCGTAATGATATCAATCAGATACTTGCTCGCCACGCTGCTTACCAGCCCAAGCGACGTGCTCAGAATCCCAAGCACCACGTAAAATGCAATGGCACCCTTATATCTGGCACTGTAGCTAAAGATCCATTTCCAGTCATCAATAATCTCCGAAAATGTTCCGTCTTTCCATCTTCCGATCAGGATATCCAGAGATTCAAACCCCAGATTCCTTCCATTTCCATTGTCCTGCTTCTGCTCTTCCATATACAACCCTTCATGCTCATAATAATATGCATATTATAACATGTCCGCCACATTTTTGTGTATTTATTTCAAAGTGCTTTCTTCCCGGTACTGATTCCGGGTATACGATACCGATTCCGTATCGTCCACCGACTCCAGACACCGTATCGTTTCCCGGGTATACCGGCACAGATATTCCGGCACCGCATCATATGCCCCGCACTCTGCTTTCGCACTCGCCGCACAGGTATTGCATATCTTTCGAAGCTTACACGCACTGCACGCGGCACTGGTCCGTATCCTCGAAGTCCCCTGCACTACCTGTTCCCAGGCTTTGGAGAATCCTGTCTCTGCCACCGGGACACTCGGTTCATCCAGCACGACACAGGCTCGCATCTCCCCCTGCCAGTTAATGGTATACGAACTCTTTCCGGCACGGCAGGTCATCTCCCCCGGAACCGGATCCCCTTCCGGGGTATGTCCGGCAAGCTCCAGAGTCTTCTCCCGGTACTTCGCAAACAGCTCTTCGCCCATCTCTCTTCTTAAGGCCTCCACTTTGGCCCGTCCTGCCTCCTCCGGACTCATCCGCGCCTGCAAGTTATACGGACAGCTCCTTTCCCGCACTGACGGGTACATATACGTATCGATCCGCACCGGAACATCCAGTTCTTCCCCCAGTGCGATGATCTCCATCCGGTCATTCATATTGCCCTTTGCAAGGCTTCCGTTGATCTTCACGTCCACGCCCCGTTCCCTCAGAAGTCGGATCCCACGCATGGTTCTTTCATATCCTTCCGGGAAATGGCACAGATCACGATAGGTCTCTTCACTTGCCCCATACAGTGTGATATTGATTCTTCGGGGCCGGTTTTTCCTGAAAAAATCCGCCCACTCCTCATCTATGAGCGTTCCATTTGTATTGATCGTCACGATCATCCCCAGTCGGCGAAGTTCCTGATACAGGGTACGAAACTCCGGGTAGAGGAGCGGCTCTCCGCCTGTCAGCAACACGAACAGCGTACCTGCTTTCACCATCTGACGCGCGATGGAAAGCCACTCATCCAGAGTACGAAGCCGCCCCTTTGCTTCCATCTCCTCCCGGCTCATCCTGACATAACACATGTCACAGTTCATGTTGCAGAGCGGAAGAAGCTCCAGGATGCCGTAGAGGGGGATCTTATTCTTTTCAGCATGTGCAAATAAAGCACGCTCAACTGAGGTGCTGTCTTCCAGAATGTCCATGTGTACTCCTTTCATACGTTCATCGTACGGTGTGGGGATGGATGGGTGGGGTGTACAAGTGACGCAGAACTCATCCGTCCCATCGCAAACACGTCGGTTTCTTGTTTTTCTGCGCCGCCTTTTGATTGCTTTGTCCGCGAACTCGTGCTCTCGCACTCAGACAACGCTCCCAAAGCAATCGCTCTGCTCGAAAAACTGCAAAAGCCTTCCTTACGTTTGCTCACGGAACGGATGAGTTCTGCTGGCACTCGTATACCACCACATCCCGTCCATCACCATACAGTACGGATTGCCCAAACCTTCCATATGATATAAAAGAAGCTGTTGTAAATCAGGCAGATGCCTTCAGGCAGAAACCTTTTACAACAGCTTTTTTATTCATTTTACAATTCTGTTTATGACTTTGCAGTCTCCCATTTGCTCATGTCAAGATTTTTTGTCGCATGACCATTATTGTTCTTTGGTCCTCTCCATACGATGACCCCTTCGCCGGAATCCTGTTTTCCATTCCAGTTATAATCTACAAACCCATCATAGAAATCGTTGGTAACACTTGCTTCATGTTTTGCACTGCATGGATGATATCTTCCTATAAGCTTTGCCTTTTCTGTGCCAGTATACTGTCCGTCTATGTTTCCATCTCCATTCCTGTAATAATATAACCAACCAGCTGGTGCATCGCATACGAATTTGTATACTTTATTTTCGTCTCCACATGCTGCAACATACTCATTTGCAACAAACTTCTCAACATTCATCATTGGTTTTCTGTAACTTCTTGCCATGATTGTCATCCTCCCTTATCATTCTTTTAGAATAAATATTACCTGACTCTTAATACCTATATCTAGGAACTCGCATATGTCTTCAGTGATATCCTGTCCTTCTGTATCGAATTCTTCAGCTACTGCATCCACCAGTGCCTGGATTGTCTTCGGGCTTTCCAGCTCGTTCCAAAGAAATGCACCGACTTCATCCAATTGTATCACTCCATTGAATTCCGGAAGTTCTTCTCCCGTTTTTTCCTGGTAAACCCCTCCGGTATCTACAGGAACCAACATGAACTCGCCAGCAATTTCCCGGACAAGGAAGCCTTTTCTAGCCACAAAACGTTGTTCCATCATATATTTATCTCCCCTGTACAAATGGTATTATATAAGAATCTACATTATAGTTCAAATATATTTTACTCACATCGGATAGCAATGTCAATTCTCTTCTCTTATTTTTCCGTATTTTTTATAACATTTTACTGTATTTTGTTTCACCGTATTACTCTTTTGCGGAAGTTTCCGGGATATTATTCCCTGGTTCGTCTTATTTTCCCGTAGATCCGTACGATCATTCTCCGGAACGGAATCAGCCGGATCCACACATGTTCGAAGAATTCCCACCAGAAATCTCCGGGTTCTATCCATTTCCCTTTTCTCTTTACACGGATAATCCGGGCAAATATCTGTTCTTCGGAAATGGGACCTTCCATCTCCCACTGAGCGTCTCCGATCATGTAATATCCTTCCGAGCTTACTCTGCAGATACGATGCATCACATACTGACCGCTGATCCTCTGGTAAAACACCATGTCTCCTTTTTTCAGTCTGCGATCCGGCTCCGGCTTACGAAAGCAGATTATGTCTCTGTTATGTATCAGGAACGGTGACATGCTGCTTCCTGCGATCTGCATACTGACCACCTGTCCCTCTTCTGTTAATTCACGTAATACGGACACGTATTCTCTTGTATTCACGACTTTCATATGTTATATTTCCTTTTTATTTTCTGTTTTTATCATACCATCCGGGCTTCCGTCCCGCAAGAATACACAATCTATTCTTTTTGCTCTTTTTTTCCCTTATTCCTTATTTCATCTTTGTTTGACTTGTTTTTAACACAATTCGAACTTTTCACAACTTACCGCTTTTATTTCATGCAAATATATGCCATTTTACGTCGTATTATGACAGTTTCATAGCCTGTTTTTCGAATTTATGTTATATTAAAAGAAATATCTGCCCTGTGAATTATTTATAATTCACAGCGATATTGTAGGGAGGAGGGATTACATGTTTATTTCTGTCTGCGATCCTCATTCAGCAGATGTGAAACAATTAATCGGACTCTTAGATACCTGCATGAAAAAGTATCTGCTCGACGATTCACTGCTTGATATCGATATTTTTTCTACCACTGATGAACTTCTGGCTTCTCAGAAAGACTACACCCTCATCTTTCTCGGGATATTGTTCAATGGCACCAGTGGCCTTGAAGCTGCCAGGCAGTTGAAATCACGCAGGAAACAACCGATCATTATTTTCACGACAATAAGCCCCGACCATTGTCTGGAAAGTTATGATCTTGGAGTTGAAGGTTATATTTTAAAACCTGTCACAAAAGAACAGCTAGAAAAGATATTTACCCGCTATATACTTCCAGCCTTTCCACCAACGAACACTCTGAATATTTATTCCAACCGGCTTTTATTCCATATACCGGTTCGGGAAATTCGATATATTGAGAGTATCGGAAGGAAATGTATCGTCCACACCGCCAATCAGGCTTATGAGACGAACCTTGCCCTGAATTCCATCGAACAGACATTGAACAGCACATGTTTTGTCCGGTGTTACAGAAGTTATCTGGTAAATATGTATTACATCGAAGCTGTATTGGATTCGGAAATCCGCCTGGTAAATGGCGAGCGAATCCCGCTGACACTGCGCAAACGCAGTTCTATTATACAGATCTATAACGAGTATCTCATTACTCATTCAGCCGAAAAGTAAAGGGCACAGCCGTGTCGGTGATCCTGTGATCACCGATACGGCTGTCTTTTTTTAATCAATGATGTGATATTGCCGAAGCAGTTCCACCCGGTTCATCCCGATCTCAACACTGTTTTCTTCTTCATTTCCCAATCTGCTGCCATGCTTCCCACGCTTCAGATACTGGATACAGCGCATGATCCACGCCGTCGGGAGCAGCCACGGATATCGTTCTAACCACGGATAGCCCCTCTTCATATACGAGATTGATGGGAACAGGGAAGATCCCAGAGAAGCGACCGTGTCTTTTTTTCCTTTCTTTACAGCAGCCAGCGTCATATTGGAACTGTGCTTTCTTTCCATAGAACTGTCCCCGAAGATTCCGCTGTCCAGAAGATCCATAAGCAGTGCACTGCAGTCTGTCCCGGGCCATGTGATCTCATCTGAGATGCCGATCTCTTTCCCGGACATTCCAAGATACCTCTCACCAATCTGCAGAAGTCCGCAAAAGAACATGTCCATCCGCAGTTCTTTCAGACGTCCCGCAATGTATGCCCAGTCAATCTGTTCGCCATAATGTTTTGCCAGCATCATAATATCACTCACCTGGCGGATACCAAAGCCACTGTGAAGAAAATGCTTAAAGCTGTGACAGATCAGATAATACAGGTGATCCGTCGGATGAAGCGTCCACACCTTCGTCCCCTGTATCTTTTCACAGATACAGCGGTCATGCACTCCCACGAATTCCCGGTTGAGGTGTCCGTAAGCACCGGATTCCTCCGGAAACAGAGACAGATGGAGTTCGATATATACGCCATTTTTCGAATTCAGATAAGGTACTTCGTGTGGAAGACCTTCCGCAGGAAGTTCTTTTCTCTGAAATCCTTCTTCCCGCATGATTCGGTCACAGGCCTCGAATTCTTCCGGACGCAGAAGTACATCTTCATCCCCGGACACACGATAATCCGGCTTGGCGTATAGATTTCTGCATACGATTCCTTTCACAACCAGCGGCTTCAGCCCATTATCACACAATCTTCGATACAGTCTGAGGAATCCTTCCGTTCGCTGCACCTGCATCATCACATCGCGAAGCGCCATCTGTTTCCAACGCATCGCAAGAAGAACAGACTCTTCTCCGGACAACTGCGGTGCTCTCCAGATCATCTCATATACAATAGAAGCAATCTTATGCACGGCCGAAAGTCTGTATAATTCCTCAAGTGCTTTACCATCTATCGTATCCGGCAGCGCATATTCCGTCTTTCCCTCCATAAATGCTTCCATAATATGAAGCAGCTCCGTCTGCACTTTGGTCAATCTATATTGCTCGCTCATTCTTTGTTACTCCCGTCTTATATAATGTTCTCTCCTGTTTTATCCTGTAAAATCGCCCGTTCCAGGCACTTCACCGCATCCTCCGAGATATTGCATTCCAGACGGTAAACCGGTATTTCCCGAAGCAGAATCTCCAGCTGATCCATAACCTTCATCTGAAATGGAATATCCCAGGTATTGATCGTAATCTGTCCCATCAGTTCCCGAAACGCTTCCACCGGCTTCATGCGATAAGCAAGGTTCTCCTTCGCCTGCTTCAGCATCACTACCGCGCGGATCGGATACGATTCATTGTAACAGATTTCAGAACTGCCGCAGACAGGCCATCCACAGGCATACCAGCCTTCTTCTTTTCGCAAAAGGAGCGAGCGGTCTCCGTTGACAGTCCGGGTTCCCCGATACTTCTCCCACAGATCCGCCTGTGTGGATTTTCCCGTCTCTGACGGCGCCGAAAACAGAATCGCCTGATCCTCCCGGCACATATATGCGGAATGAAGAATCAGCCCCGCATCCCGGATCATCTGCTTTTCAAGACTCAAAGCAGAGAGAAAAACCGTGTCATAGATCAACATATGCTCCGTGCCGCGATCGAACCAGACCTGTACGTGGTCTTCATCCTTCTGACAGGTTACCGCATACGGCATCTTTGCCCCATGAAAATTAATGACTCTGCACTCTCCGCATTCTGTTGTAAATACATGCAGGTTGTCACGTTTTACTTCCCGTGATCCTTCAAGCTTCCGGGCCCTCAGCATGGATTCAATGCTCTGTATGTCATCGCTAAACTCCATCGTGTAGATGACGGCCCCGGTTTCTCTTTCATTCGTCAAAAACTTTTTCAGATTTTGGGGACTTAACATATCATCCGGCATATTTAATTCTATCTGTATCCGGCCAATCAGATATCTGTTACTTCTCATCTGTCTCTCCTTTACCGCTTCCGGTCTATACACCATTCAGAATTCCGCCGATAATCTGCACCTGGCTTTCCGCCAGATGTTCCATGCCATCCATGATGTGATCCACTCTGGCAAAATCTTTTCTCACCACGAACACCGCAGCGTCCGCGTACTGCGCAAGCACAACAGCATCTGTCAGAAGTCCTGCCGGAGCACTGTCCAGAATCACATAATCTGCCCACTCTTCCATTCTGGATATGATTCGGTGCATGAACTCCGTTCCAAGAAGTTCTGAGCCATCCCTGAGAGATGTTCCGCCCGGAAGGAACATCAGACGCATCTCCGGGTCAAGTCCCATATCCTTACTCTTAATGATACATTCCGCCAGTTTTTTCTTATGCTCAAGCACTTCCCCGAGACCTTCCCCCGGATCCAGATTCAGAATCTTACGATCCGTCGGATGTCTCAGGTCACAGTCGATCAGAACCACTTTCTTTCCCGCCTGGGCAAGGGAAAGTGCAAGATTAACAGCAATCGTACTCTTACCTTCTCCGGCAAGCGCACTGGTGATCAAAAATGTCTTCAAATGGTACTCATGTGCATGATATTCCACTTTATTACGGATCATACGAAATGATTCCTGAAGCTTTTCTTCCACTTTCGGATCCGTCAGAACCATCCTCGTCTGAGAAGTTCCGGATCGTCTCTTTTCATGTATCTCCGGGACCGTTCCCATGCATCTGGTATGCATCCATCTGTGAATGTCCGATTCCTTTCGGACAGTTCTTCGGGTCACCACCAGAAGTGCCGTCCAGAGAGCCGCGATCAGAAATCCGAATAAGCCGCCTTTCAGAGCACTTTTCTTAAATTCCTTCGGATTATCCGGCTCCGGCGGGATTCCTGTCTCATCCAGCATCTCCATATTAGTCTTGCCAACAATCACTTCCGATATCTCCGGATAATTTTTAATCACAGACTGCAGAATCGCATATGCACGTCCCGCATCCCGGTCAGTAACAGAGATCGTCAGCAGATTCGTATTCTCGGCAACATCCGCCTGAATATTTCCCGTCACACTGCCGGTTCCCATATCCTTCGCAACTTTACGCTTCAGAACACCACTGGTCAGAATATAGGGAAATGTCTTGGCCATCTGCTCCGCAGCCGAATTATTGTAAAATGCCACCGTTCCGGATTCGCCAACTCCCTGTTGGTCTCTCTGTATATTCACCGTAAACGTCGCGGATGCCGTATAGCGCGGCTGATACTGCACCCTGGCGCGAATATAAAAAATACCGGTTCCAAGCAGCGTCAGAATCAGAACCCACGCCCACATTCTGCGAAAGATACGAAAATAATCCGACAACATCTCTGTAATGTCGATCAGCTCCGGTTCCTGGCTTTTTTCATTTTCCTGAACACCCATCTATCAGCTCTCCTCTTTCTTCTCTGCAACTGTTTCCTGCTCATCCTGTCTGCGGTCATAGTAAGACTGGTATTTGCCGTAACCATAATACTTTCCGTAATGATACCTTCCATAACCATAGCCGTAACCGTAGCCGTAACCATATCCGGAACTGATGATCGCTCCGCTTACCAGTACATCATTGAATACACAGCCAAGAAGACCCTTTCCATAACGATCCAGCATATCAATCGTATCATTAATATAAGGAACCTTCGTATAATTCTGCTTTACAACCAGCAGTGAAAAATCCGCCTTTCTGGCAAGAACTTCTGCATCGGCTCTTCCCTTTGCCGAAGGCCCGTCAATGATTACAAAGTCCATCTTTCCTCGCATGGCATCCAGAAATGCCTCAAATCGCCTGGAACCAAGAAATTCAGTCGACCTGGCATGCGGCACATTGTTAACCAGAAGATACAGGCTTTTATCCTTCATCTGAAATACCAGATCTTCAATATTTCCACCGGGATGTTCTCCCAGTCCGGCTCCGTCCGGCACATCCACTCCCAGAAGATCTGCAAGCCCACTTCTGCGCAGGTCGCCTTCTATGAGCAGAACCTTTTTCCCTCTCTGAGCCATGGCAAGCGCCAGGTTCACTGCTACCGTCGTCTTTCCTTCCTTCTTCATCGCACTGGTGATCAACAGCACATTTCCCTGTTCCTTACTGCTCTTATATAAAAGCTTCGTCCGCATCTTCTTGATCGTTTCCACAAATCCAAAGCTGACTGCCGGTTCGGTAATCAGTATATTCTTCTTCTGCCTCTTCAGACGTGCTTTCAGATTCCGATAGGAAGACTCATGATTCAGCGTTCCGAATACCGTCGTATCCAGCTTATCAGCCACTTCATCTTCACTCTTTACATTGTCCCGCTGATAAGACAGTACGGACAACAGAAGAATGATCAGCGAAACTGCTGCGAGAAATCCTTTTTTCATCACAGCTTTCCCCTGAAATGCCACATCCGCCGCGGAAGGGAAGTCCGGTTCTTCAAAGACCTCCAGCACAACTTCTCCCAATACATTCTGAGACACTTCCGGATAATGCTCCAGCATACTGTTCAGCAGCCGGAACGAGATCTCCGGAGAGTCGCTGGTCACAGATACCGTCAGAAGATTCGTCTCCGGCACAACCGCAATCTTGATCGTACCCGGAAACCGCTCCATGTCCAGAGACTCTGCTACTTTTTTCTTCAGAATCTGGCTGTCCAATACCGACTGAAATGTATCCGTAAGCTTCTTTGTCTGACTTTCGTTGGCATACGCACCGGTACTTGTTCCTCTTGCCGACACTACAAACGTCGTACTGGATGTGTATGTCGGATGATATGTAATCGCAGATGCAACATAGCTAAGCAGTGCGGCCGATATCCCTATGAACAGGATCACCCACCAGTTTCTCACCACGTCCCAGACAATATTGTAGATCGTCTCCATCTGCTTTTTCTGTGTTTCCTTCTCCATGTCTTTTGACCTTTCTTTCAAGAATACCTGCAGGTCCCTACTGCACGACTACAACCAACCTGCTCTTTCCGTTGGTTGTTGCAGCATTAACAATATAGTCTGCATAATACGTGCCTGCTTCTGCAGTATTTACGTTGGATTGAATGGTAAGCGTCCCCTCTCTGTCAGCCCCGGCATAATAAGCAGCCGGATCAAATCCATCTCCGACAGACAGATAGATCAGATAATCACTCAGACTCACGTGGATTCCCGAATAATTCTTCTCCGATATACTGATCTGTGTCTTCAGATACACCGTGTTACCACCGCTGTCCATCACGCGAAACTCCACAGGATACTCCCCTGCCGCCATCGTGTTGACCGTTTTTTCCAATGAATACTTAATATTCGAAGTCAGATCACCATCCAGCACACTGTCTGCCGTAATACAGGACAGGATATCGATGCTCTCACCCGCCGAATAACACAGCGACCCGGTCATGTGAAATACCGGCGGCTCATAATCCTCATATACCAGCGTACGCTCACATCTTCCAACATTCATGCTTTTATCCACCGCTGCATACGTAATGATCCGGGTTCCCTCCTCCGTAAACGCAGACAGACTCTCGATCACAATCGAATCCGTCACATCTCCCGAACGATTATCCTTCGCCGTCACGCCTTTCAGCAGATCTTCCTCCTCAGCCTCAACCGACACCTTCAACTCCTCACTATCACAGGTAACCACCGGAGGCTTATTATCCTGCACCACCTTGCGATATCCCTGAAACGCAACGAACGCTCCTATGGATACCAGAAGCAGCAGCACACTGAATATCTTTAACTTCTTCATCTGAATGCACCTCTTTATATAAGACTTTCCTCTCAAATGCGAAAGTCCGATTCTACATAGTATCTGCATAATAACCCTTTATACTATAACAAAAAAGATAAAAAGAAAAAAGACCGAAAAAATGAAAAACTTGTCTTTTCAGCCTTTTTGAATGCGTTCCGTTACAGGAAGCAGGAAATATGAAAGCCTCTTTCTGCACGTAGTTCGTTCCCCACGTACAGAAAGAGGCCTCCTTCACTTACTATTATCTTTTACTAAAGATGTTTTTAATAGCATTCCATATCTTATTAATGATGCTAATAATATTGTTATTGTTTCCTTCCTCTGATTCTGAAGGTTTTTCCGTAGCTGTGAAGCTCAACGAATCACTTTCGCCATAAGCCACTTCCACATCAGAATATGTTGCATCTGTAAGCTCATATCCGTCAGCAACTAATGCATTCACCGCTTCTTCAACCTCAGCTGCCGTAAATACTGCATTTTCGCCTACAACACCGTTCTTTGTTAAAACTGTAGACTGGTCATTCACAGTAATGTTCAGGGTTGCATCTGCATAAGTTACTTCTGGCTCAGCCGGAGTATCTTCTTCATTCAGATAATTCAAGGCTGTTTCAATGTCCGCTTCTGTCAATTCACTCAAAGTTGCATTCGGGTCATCGCAAACCTTTATCTTAGTTACAGACAATAGACTTTCTCCGGTATTTTCAATTGTAAAAGTCTGCTTTTCTTCATTCTGTTGTTTAGGTGCTATTGTATAGAACATATCTGTGCTTGTAGATATAGTCTTTTCAGCTCCTTCTTTAATTTGATATGAAGTAGCAGCAACAGGCGCCTTCAATCCAATCTGAACCTCACGTTTTGTATTAATAGAAAATGCCACTGATTCTCCCGGCAACAGGAACAATTCATTCTTTGGTCCATTTTCCAACAACGCTTCTCCATCGTACGCATTATTTTTAGTTAAAACAACACTCGTTAATTCACCTGTGGTTTTCTCCCGAATCTGTGCATATACCTCCGCTGAAGACTTTGAGTTATCAACACTTAATCCTGTAAGAACATAGTCTCTCAGTTCAATATAAGATGGATCATCTTCCAAGTCTGCCACGTATACACTGTTTTTCTGATCCTTAAGAGTTCCATATACACGGAAACCATCAAAAATCACTTCTGTACCATCTGCGCTGATATTCGTAATCTTCACCGTATAATCGCCATAAGTCAGTCCTGTAATAGAAGCTGCAATCAAGTTAGCTTCATCCGAATTACTAAATTTTTCAGCAATTGTACTGTTTGATGTAGTTTGAACTGTAGCAACTTTCACCAGCTTATTCGTTGAAGTTTCTTTTACCTGAATTGCTATATTTCCTGTAGCCTCTTTACTATTTACATAGATATCTACACCTGTACCTGCGAAATCAAACTGTGCAGTATCAGCCTTTTTTACACTTATTGCACAAGTTCCATTAGAGGCACCTGCCACATCATCAGCATAAGAACTATCAAATCCATACTCATCACTACTACTTCCTGCAATTTGTGTTGCCTGTGTTGCATTTTTCGCTTCACCATTTAAACTAAAACCATTCAGGTTAGCAAGATTTTCTTCATAATATACGGTAGTAGCCGGTATGATACGAACTCCGTAACTCTTTCCATTTTTTAATGTCAAAGTTACATGATCGTTGTCCTTTAACGTTGTATTTGGTGTATAGGTAAAGGAAGTTCCATTTGCTGTAATCTCACCATATTTTGCGGTACCGGATAAAATTTCAGCGCTACCCAATTTACTACTCAGATCAATACTTACCGGAAGACCGAAGTCAATCACATATTCCGGTATGCTAACAGTAATATCCGCAATTGCAGAAGCCTCTGACGTCAAGCTACCAGCACTATATTCAGAGCTATAGCTGTACGAGAAATCTACTGTATTGGTGATTTTTCCGTCTTTTACAACATCTGCATAATTATCCATTGTTAATTTCAAAAGTGTTTGGTATGTATAGGTCTTATCAGTCGTCGTTGATGTACCCATATCCGGATTACTGATACCTTGATTATTGGTCAACTCATCTGTCAGCTTTTCATTATCATAGGTAATGGTACCATAAGTAGCATTGGTTGCATACCGGGTAACAACTACACTGTAATTGATCGTATCACCAATCTCAACCTTCATGCCATCCGTATATGTCGTTTCTGTTCCGTTATGAGTGATGGACTTAATGGTTTTTTCAACAGTAGGTAATTTCTGTGCTACAAATTTACATACCGTCGGTGAACTTGCACTTCCCATTCCATCAGTTGAGTTCTTTGTAATCGTTGTTGCTCCGTCACATCCCAAAGCAATCGCATTGGAGAACATAACCTTCATCTGGTCGATGGTCATATTGCCTTCCAGCAAAGCCCAACGGAAACCATGCAGAGAACCATTTACCGTCTTCCATGCAGAATCATTAGAACCGGAAGGTATTGTGCTGGCATTGGCATCTTTAAACGGCCATGCATCGCTGCCTGTACCATCTGGATTACCATTGGAAAGTGTATAATACTGATCCGCAGAACCCGAGATACTCATATATGTCAATGCATAACCTTCATCAGGAGCTGCAAAGAACATAATATTAAAATGACCATTAAACGTACCATTTTCTGTCCAATTACCGGTTGTGACACCTGTTCCATTAACCGGAATTAGCTCACCACCATTGATTGAATAATAAACAGTACAATTTTCAATTGTATCAATATTAAAGTAAATCCCTTTAGAACTTGTATTGGTATCTGCGTCTCCTTCTGTAACGGTTACTAACCATTTCACAGTTCTGACAACATTTCCATCAGCATCTTTAATCGTACCAATAACTGTTACCGGACTTTCTGTAACCTTCTGTCCCGCAAGGATTGCTTCATTGGTATAAGCTCCCGCAGAAGTATCGTACTTGCCAGCCACACCTACATAATTGTTGTCCGAACTAGACCATGTAACCGTCTGCCCATTTTCCAGATTAACTGAAAGGGTTGTGGTTTCATTTTCTTTAATAGAAATAGACGTCCCATCATTTACAGTCACGTTGTATACAACACCTGCGGTTGTAACAGTAGCTTTGCCATCTTTCAAACCTGTAAATGTAACCTTTTCATTTGCATACTCTGTCTTTACAACTGTCGAATCAGAATTGGTTATGCCAGAATCTGCTGTACTGTCTGCATAAGTGGCAGTTCCGCCAACAGATATTGACACAGTCTCTGTCTTTCGTTTGACTATAATATTATACTGAGTCTTACCAACAATAGCTGTCGTCTCACCGGTAGCAACACCTTTAAAAGTAATAATAGTAGAAGGATCAACTGCAGGTGTTGTTGAAGACGTATAAACCGTAATATTCGGTGTTGTGGAAGTATCTGTTGTTGACTGTGTATCAATCGGCGTTACATTACTGGATGAACTCGTTGTTGAATATCCCCAATCGTATGTATAGGTATAGGCCAAACTGCTCCAACGCCAGCTAGAACTTCTCTTGGCATATACCGGATAATAATTAACGCCATCTGGAGTATAATAATATCCACTCACAGAAGACCAATTACTTTTATCACGGCTAATCAAAGTGTTACAGGTAACACTGGCTTCCGTATATTTCACTCCGCCTTTCTGACCATCTTTTCCTTCCACTTTCATAGTTGCAATTGTTGCATCAGGATTAGTATAATTGCTTGAATAATTTCCACTATTATCCGTAAACTCCTTGCTTTCACCAACAGACAACTCGACATCTTGCGTGTCTGTTATATCCGCCAGACTCAATACACCCTGTACTGAGAAATGTGGTGCAGTGAAGGTATAGACCCCGTCCTTTAACGTCCCCTTCTTAAATGTCAAACTACCGTCTGTTTCAACTGTGAAACCTGTCAGTTGGCTCTCACTAAGGTTTATCATTTTGTCAGGCAATGCAATAGATACATCTGCAGAACCTGTATATGCACCATCATTCAATGTGATATCATAAGCTACGTAATCCTTACCTGTAATTCCATCCACCGTAGCTGTTTTCACTTTGATACTAGTCAAATCTATATCACTTGGAGCCGTAACCACTGTTTGGGTTGTTCCATCTGTTATCGTTGAACCATTCTCCGTTCCCGTATTCCCAGAATCAACAGTTAACCCCAGATCATACGTCTGAAAATTCATGGTATAATAGCAATTATCACCGGTTCCCCATTTACTTTCCTGATTTTCATACAAAATCGCAACTTTACCATCTGATAACTCTGTCAGGCAGGAATACATAAACTGACTGTTATTAGATGTAACAGAAACCGCTTTGTCACTCTGCCAGCTCATAGTATTATCACTATTTACATAACCCACAAAGATCTTTCCATTTAAACGTTCACTTGCACTGCTGTTTGCCGATCCACTGCTATCCCGGCCGGTCGGGCAAGATACTAATATTACTTCTTTACCTCCAACCGTCTTTGAATACTTAATGGCAGATATCTGTGTATTGGAATTTGTTGCAATACCTGAATCCACAGGAGTTCCCCAGCTTGAAGTCGAAGTATTATAATCCACATAATATAGTTTGCTCTGTCCATTACGGTAGAAGAATCTAAGGGTACCATCCTTCAGTTCCACAACAGCTGCTTCAGAACTCCACATACTTGACGTAGCATTCAAAGATCTTTTCCACGTCACTCCACTATCTTCAGAGTATATAAAACTTGTATACTGTGTTCCGTTATTATAACTGTAAACTGGGAAGATTATTTTACCGCCAGTCACCAGACCACGTCCCGGTCCTACCAAGCATACCTGCTCACTACTTGTCTTCACATTCGGAATCAAGGTCGGTTCTGACCATGTCTTACCACCATCTGTAGATTTTGTCAGATACAGATACCCGGTACGAACCACTTGATATGGTGAATCAGAGAAAAACAGATTCGTATCATATCCATTTCCTGTAATGTTAAAATATGCATCAACTGTATAGCCACTCACAACATTATTGCTACTGTCATAGATCTGTCCATCTTTCAGATAATAATTATATGTACTGGATCCGTTTGCTGCCAGCTTAAGTGTACCGTCACTATTAAATCCTACTTCTGTGGAAGGTGCTGTATTTCCCGATCCATTCAGTGCTACTCCGTATGGATACAGATCGACCAACATATAAACTGTGCTTCCATCTGTTGCCAGAGCCGGATCGATAAATGCTGTGGAATCGGAACCATTATATTCATTCCCATTATCACCCAGATAATTGGCAAATGTATAATTCCAGTTTGCACCATTATCCTTTGAATAAGATACAATTGTATCCAGGCCACCACCATCATAGGTTGTATTCCAACGAGCATCAGCTGCAGCTACGATGGTTCCATCATTCAATGTTACCATAGCCGGAATACGGAAGCTGTTGCTTCCTGCAGTTCCCTGAACAAAAGGATTTCCTTCTGTAGTTCCATTTGCAGGTTTTGTACCCATTGTGAGTGATGTTTTCGCCACCTGTGATGAATCATCATTTGCATCATCTCCGGTCGCAGATGCACTCATCGGTATCATCCCGAGAATCATACACATAATCAATAACATTGAGAGAACTTTTTTCATGTGTTTCATCTTAATTTACCTCCTATAAATATTGAAATCTATATAAAAGCAAAAATCGCGTAATTTTTGCCATTTAACAAAATTTTTTTATTTCTTTCCCAGCAATCTTCTTCATTGCCTGAACCATTTCACAAAGATATGTTGGAATTCCTGACGCTTTACCAGTTTCTGTCTGTGCCATCGCTGCACAGGAATGGCACAAATTAATATTTTGGCATTTACCGCAGATTCCCGACAAAGATATTTCGTTGCTGACCGTTACCAACTCATCCCACGCTTCTGTAAGCGAACGATTCATTGTATCTACTTTGGGTTGATTCATCATACCGCAGGGCATCATCCATCCATCCCAAGTCATCCAGTAACTTGCCTTTCCCGCACGACATCTGATCTTTCCATCCACCGGATCCATACAGCTTTCATCCAAACCCGGTGGTACAACACACCCATCCAGGATATTCTGTAAAAATTCCTGATATCTTTCATCTCCATTTTGAAGGTGATATGTCTTCATTCGATACCATGCCGACTCTTCTGGCGTAAATCTTTCATTTTCCCCCACCATGGAAGAATCTCTTCTGACGGGCGGAAACATATATGTCGCTACATCTAATATCAGTTCCCGATCCTTGGCATATTGTATCATTTTTTCCAGGTCACACACATTGTACGGTGTCAGAGAACAATTTAATTTCACTTGAATTCCTGCATTTTTTAATCGGTTAATCGCTTTGTCAACCTTTGCAAATACTCCTTGTACTCCACACAATCTTCCATAGGTATCATCATTTATCCCGTATAGAGTAATATTAATTCTTCTTGGGGGTAATGACTTTAATCGCTCAATCGCATCGTCATCCACCATAGAACCATTTGTATTAATAGAAACCAAGAATCCCATCTGTATTAATTTTTCATAAAGTTTCCAGAACTCTGGCCATATCATCGGTTCTCCACCAGTCAGCAGTAGATACAACGTTCCTGCATCATATGTTTCCTTCGCAATTCTCATCCATTGCTCCAAAGTCATCATTTGCCTTGGACTTACGGCCACATCTGCTGCAGTCTTACGTACATAACACATCCGACAAGAGAAATTGCACATCGGTGTTAACTCAAATGTACCACTAAGAGGGATCTTCCTGGTTCCCGCTTTATGAAACATATAATCTGTCAAAGGAACCGAGCTATGATTCTGCCGAATCATTCTGCCACCTCCTGCCCTATAGTATTTTTCAATGTTTTAACCGCCTCATAATCTGGTGTACATGCAAATTCATATACCGGAATCTCTGTTACCAGATTTTCCAAAAGATTACATGCCACTTCGACACACACAGAATTCCAAGTGCTGATTGTTAATTGTGCATATAGCTTTTGAAAAGCTTCTGCCACACTCAATCTTCGAATTGTACACTCTTTTGCCTGTTCAAGTATTGCAATTGCTCTCACTGAAACATTAGCATTAATATGATATCTGGAAGAGCCTGCATATGGGGATCCATATGCCATCCATTCTCCACTCACCTCATCCTTTCGGAGAATCGGACGGTCTCCATTAATCACTTTTGCACCTTCATATCTACACCACAATTCTCCCTGCGTAGATTTTCCGATTCCTGATCTGCCGGAAAATAAAATCCCACCTAACGGAGTCTCCACACAGCATGCATGCACTATCATTCTTTGTTCCCGAAGCATAATATCTTCCCATGCACTATGAAAAAATGCTCCATTCGTATGATTGAGATTCTTCTGTCCTTCATTGATATACTCCACCGTGATTATCTTATGTTTCCAGTCACAGTGCTGTATAGCATATGGACGAGCACCTTTCCCTTCTTCTTTAAATTGACGAACAAATCCGCCATACCCATCAAGAAATATGTCTATTCCCATCAATTTTTGCACAGGCTCTTTTCTACAACATTCCAACTCTTCTACTTGCCGAAAAACCACTCTATAATCAGGATTGTCTTCCACGCAGAAATGAATAAATTCTTCACCAACTTTAATCTTCCAATCAGCCTCAAACCCTATAACAATCTCTCCGATATTAAATCGATTTGTTTTTAGGCACTTCATTATGATGTGAAAAGATTGTAGCTATCTGATCCCGTCTGTATACAATAATCTTCATAAATTTTTTTAAAATCACTTATAGAGTATGTACATATTCCTTCGTTAAACACTGTCTCTCCGGGATCTATCAGTCCAAAAAGTTCCTCGCTGTCATAATCACAATCATCTTTTGAATGATTCATCGCCGGGCTGCAGTTTGCTACCGTATGCGATAATTGAAAATCTTCAAAAATAAGTTCCGGTTTTACATATGGTTTCATGTTTCTTTTCCTTCCTTTCTCCTGGCCAGCATCTTTATAAACTGGCATCGGTTCTATCTCTTACTCGCCGCCGTGACTAATCCTGACGACCGCTGCTTCTCCCATGTAACACTCCTCTACTTGAAGAGCAATGCTTTCTCCTGCAGATATTTTATCCACAGGATAACTATATGTCACACCGCCAAAATATGCTTCTTCAAACAAGCAATGACAGTTAACACTCAAATTTGTCAATTCTTCTTCCGATATATTTGTCAAAGTCACTGTTGTATCTTGCACTTCCACTGTTATTTTATCCTCCATCAAAGGTACCATATCGTCAAACTGTGCTTTACAAGATACATCCATACAAGCAATCGAAAGATCATAACTAGCATTATCAATAGCATATACCCAAACCTTTTGTCCGGATGGAACATCCTTTGCCACAAAATCAATCTCTGATCCATCTTCCAATGTCACTGTTATTTTTACATCTGACAGATACTCGTTTGATTTATTAACAATTTCGAGGGCCGCAATATCTTCTCCTGATTCATCATTACAATCAGGATTAATTCCTGAATATTGAAACAAAGAGGAGATCTCTATTTTCCCATCTTCCAATTCATATGGAAAATCAATGGTTTTAACCGTTTCTTCTTTTTCTTCTGAAGTATCTTTTTCCTTCTTGAATCCAGATACTTTCCATAACACACCCAACAAAACAATTAAAACTATAAGCATGCAAATAATAATCCAAGCATTTTTCTTTCTGCTTTTTCCACGTTTTCTTTTCTTTCTTATATTATTTCGACTCATTATATTTCCTCACACGATTCAATCAACACACCAACTTTTCTCATCTGGTCAATAAACGCTCTCACATCTGTTGTTGCTGTTTCACGATCTATAATATATTCATCTAAAATAGCATTAACCATTTCCTCTTCTGTCGTTTTATTCTGCAATTTTTTCCACAACAAAAGACCGCTTTCACTCAATCGAATCATTCCATGAACTCTTAATGCTGTCTGTCCTGTTGGGATTAATAAATACTCCCCTGCAATTTCTCTCAATATCATTTCTTTAGACACTTGCAAACAGGATTCTTTAGAAAAGTTTTTTTCAGAGCTCTCTATTCTTGCCACTGGCTTATGATATACTTTTTTCATTAATAAAAAATAACCTTTCTTATTAGATTAGATGACTATTGCATTTTGTTATTGATACTCACACAACAACAAAACTATATAAATTTCGATTTATCGAACTCATGTACGTCCAAAAATCGTATAATTATGGAATCTTGTTCATTATAACTCAGTTATATTTCAATTCCTCATCTTAAAGTATTAGTTTTTTTACACTTTTTCTTAACAACCATTCCTCTTATCATAACTTGACCTGGCAATCATTGATTTTCTGACATCCACGGGCATCCGAGTCGGTGAACGATAACTTTCCTCTATCGCTCATCGAGGATTCCTTCTTCTTTTCCTTTCCGGATTGCCTGAACACGATTGTTCACGCCCAGTTTTTTATACAAATTATAAATATGTGTTTTTACAGTGGGGAGCTTCAGGTTCAGTTCCTCGCAGATCTGTGTATTGGTAAGCCCCCGGTTGATATCCTGTAGTATGATCGTTTCCATCATGGTCAGCTGTTCTTCCGGAGTATCTTCTGCGCCGGAACTGCCTGAGCGCATTCTGCGCTTCGCACATCGCAGGACAACCCCCATATAATCCGCTTCCGGCATGCGAAGGACATTTCCGTAATTATACTTTTTCTTCCTGTTCCATCCACCGGGCGAATTTTTGCTGAGCCAGTCTACATAGTCTTCCAGTAATGCTTTTCCGATCCTGTCATACTCGGTATAAAATCCGACGTAGCGAGAAGTTCCGTTTACCACAAAGGACTCAATCGTATCCTTCAGTGCCTGTCCTTTTCTCTTTCCCACCCAGTGAATCACCGCCTGCTGAAACAGGGCTTCTGCCAGATGTTTATAACGTCTGTACAGCTGCAGATAAGGGACCAGATAATGCAGGATCTTTTCTGCACGCTTATACTGGTTCAGCTGCAGACATCCTTTGGCCCGGCAGCACAGTACCGCATAACATGCTTCATCTGCCAGAGTTTCCGCGCTCTGCTCTGCACTGACCAGCCATTTTGCCAGATGCTCCCTCCGGTTTTCTGCCGGTGCATACAGGCAGAGTACGGCATCTGTCAGTCTTTTGCATACCAGATGCTCCTCCTGCTGCAGGGACAATGCCAGCTTGCGGATAGAACCGCTGTGTTCTTCTTCCGGCATCACCTGCTGCAGCCTGCAAAGCAGATACACTCTTGCCAGTCGCTTCTGCCAGATGGTTTGCCTCTGTTCCTGCTGCGCTTCCTTTCCCTGCTTCTTTTCCTGCCTGTCTTCCTGGTCGTTTTCGGTATCCTTCAGAAGCAGCTTCCAGTCATCTACCGATATCGCATCTCTTCGTTCTGTCTCCAGGTAGTATTCAATCCTCGCAAGCCGGTAACAGATCCACGCTTCCTTTCCAAGGCGTTCCTTCCACAGCCTGGCTTTTCGGTTTTCTTCTTTTTTTGCGCAGGCAAATAATCCGGACAGATCGCGCAGTCCGCAGAGACAGGAATAGGAATATCCCTGTATGTCATATAATTGTATATGTTCTTTGTCCTTCGTGTATGTTTTCAGAAGTACAAGCCAGCTGTCCAGATCCAGATCCGGCTGCCGATACGTCAGATTCAAATAGATCTCTCTTTTCCTGCTATCATCTTCTGGCGCCGCATTCAAATTCTGAATCTCCGCCTTAAGTCCATTCACCTGCTGCCTCGCATAACTGCAGATCCCCCTCAGATAGCAGAGCTCCGGTTCATTTCCTTTCCAGTTCATAACCTCGGCATACGGGATCCCCAGTAACGGAACCTCTGAATAATGCCGGAGCATGCAGCTTCGATAAGCTGCTTTTTCTTCCGACTCTTTCAGACACTGGAGCGCTTCTTTGATATTTCTGTGCTTTTCATACCAGCTTCCCAGTCGCTTCCAGAAATCATTGTCCACATTTCGGACATGATTTGCCTGCAATATCGGCGCCGCCATCCTGTCATTCTTCTGCAATATTGGCGCTGCCTTCCACCGGTTCTTCTGCTTATCGTGCACAAGCAGCCCTTTTCTTCCAAGCCTTTCCAGAAGATCGGATGTATTCCTGTCCTGCCACACTTCGCTGCACAGATCCTCCGTTATCCAGGGGCATAAGATCGCGCGCTGTATCATTTCCCGTTCTTCGTTGGGCAATGGATCCAGCATCTTCCGCCTCACATAAGTTCTGATCTCATAGGACTCCATCCACGCTTCCACAGAACCGGATTGCTCCGCTCCTTCGCCGGAAGACAGACGAATTAGCATATCTGCACAGCCGGCCCATCCTCCGGTTCTCTTATAAATGTCTTCCGGACTCAGATTGCTGTTATAGTATTTCACCAGATTACTGATCTCTTTCTCTGTAAACTGCAGGGTTTTCTGTGGAATGATCTGCATCTGTCTTTTCCATACCAGATCCAGGAATGCTTCTTCCGGCCAATCTCTGCCGGCAATAATCACTTTACATTCCGACGGCATCGTACGGATATAGTCCGCAATCCTCGCCACACAGGCTTTTGAAACAGATGCATCCATCCCGTCAAACATCATCCACTTTGTTCCGGCAAAAGAATCCCATTCTTCCCTGATCCGGTCAAACCGCTCCATTGCATTCGCTTCATCCCGCAGATCCAGCGCCTGTATCTCCACCTCCGGATGCTTCCGTCTCAAAGCCCTCATGGCACACGTCTTTCCGGTAGTCGCGGCCCCCTCAATATAAAATAGAAGGGAATAATTCTATTCCCTTCTCCAATGCTTCTGTCTTATCGATATACAATAATTCTTTCCCTGCAGATATCTCTTTCTTATTCTTCTTCATCTTCCGGATCCCCTGTTAATATACCTCCGGTTATCAATGTATCCAGAAATTCCCGGACATCTTCCCTTGCAACACTTTCTTCCACATCGTATTCTTCCAGAATATTATGTACAATCTGGTCAAATGTGACCTCTTCCCGCAACATCTTCCATATAGAAACGCCCACTTCATTGACAGTGATCAGACCGTTAAATTCCAACACAGTCTTTCCGGTTGGAATAATTACGTAATCACCGGCAATTTCGCGAAGCACAAATTCTTTCTTAATTCTCATGTCTACTTCCCTCTATGCCATTCTCTGCATATTCCTTTTATCCATATTATTATATCCCATGAAGTTAGCAATTTCAAGACTAATGCACTTCTTGAATTTCCACAATCTTATCCACCAAACTTCAAATCTGCCGGATTACTTATACACAACTTTCAAAAAATACCTAAAATATAAGGAATCCTGTTCCTTTTTGATGTAAAATTTAATCACCATAAAAAATCATACTAAACAAAAAGCAGATGTTCCAATTGGAAAACTTTCGAGTATGAAAACGAAAGGCAATCAATGCATTAAATTTTTATCTTACTTTATGCATGGCATTTCTGGGTCATATTTCTATGAAGTCGGAGACAAATGCCCATAAAGTTACAATCATGCAGGCCGCAGATCCGAACACAGAAAAATAGCATTCTGCTATTACCGGCTGGCGAAATGTATCTCAGGCTTACTATCGTATGCAAAAGAAAGTGCCTCTATTCATAAGACTGTCACTCTATACCGCTCAAAAAATTGGCAGATTGGTGCTTTGGAAGATTCTACTTTTCTATCTCTTCTTCTGCCTGAGCCTTCGTGATATGGAACTTCCCGACAATACCACCTGCTTTCCCTTTACAACAGGATTTTATCATACATCAAAATGGACGCCTGTAAAGCCTCTGCCTTCAGACGTCTCTGAACATTCATTTACTAATCTCTATCATCGCTATCTCTGGTCGATTATGAAATCTTGGAAGCAACTGACCATAGCTTCCCAGTCCGCTGGTCACGAAGATATGCATATCATCCTTCTGATACATCCCATGCACATATTCCGGGAACCACTCCTGATCTCCCCCATACAGTCCGCCCAGAATTGGAAGCACCACCTGTCCTCCGTGAATGTGCCCACTGATGACCAGATCTACATCCCACACAGAGGATGCGTTCCCAAGACAGAAACTCTCCGGACGATGTGACATCATAAGTTTCAACCGGTCTGTATTCTGATAATCTTCCAGGAAGCTCTTTACCGGTTCAGGTGCGTTTTTTGCTTCATCATTTCCATCAAGGGCGAAAGCATAATCATACATTCCACCAATTCGGATCTGCACGTTATTTATTTCTATATCTTTATACTCCTCATCCAGTACCACAGCCCCTGCCTCTTCCAATTGCTGAGTCAATTCTGCATGCCCATTCTCCATGTAGGCAAGTTCATGATTACCAGGAGAAAAATAGACCGGTGCAATTTCTGCCGACTGTTTTATTAAATCACACAGCACATCTGCATTTTCCGAATCCTCGTTTAGAAAATCTCCATCCAGCAGAATAAGATCCGGCTCTTGTTCTTTTACCTTTCTTACTAACTTCGCATTCCCTTCTCCGAACTCATGATCATGAAGATCCGATAATACTGCTATCTTAAGTCCTTGCCCCTGCTCCAGCTTATCGCTTTGATACTCATAAGTACGCACGATCAGCCAATGAGAAGAGCACCAGATCTCTCCCAGGATGAGGACGATAAGTAGAAGAACGATACTGACAAAAATATTCTTATATCTTCTCACCTTTTTACTATTCTCTTTCATATCAGCTCCAGTGCTTCTTTACCTCTTGTTCAGCCTGCTCCTTTGTAACATCAAATTTCTTCATGATTCTTTCTATAGCCTCTTCCATGGAGATACCAAATTCCTTCAATGTTTCTATTGTCACACGGATTCCACACTCTATTCCCTGCTTTACATAAAAATGACCATTTCTATCATTTAGGCAAATGATTTTCGAGCAGTTTCAGTCTTTCAAGAAATCTTTCATATATCTCTTCTCTGCCTGAAAACCATTCTTTCTTCACTTTAGCCACCTGATTTAATCCCACTTTTTCTACTGCAGCTAATGCCGCTTCTTTTTGCGTACATTTTTTCGAATCTGTCGTCAGACAGTTTGCCCCTTCTATTCTATCGTACGCTGAAAAAGCTTTATTAAAATCCATCAGATCATAAAGCCTCTCCGGCTGATTATCGCTATTGCGAACAAGAAGTCCCCAGTTTCCCCAATGACGATCCGTATTCCCTATCAGATAATCTAAAATATTCATCATATAATAAGAATAACCGTCAAGCTCCAGTATATAGTCCAGAGCATTCATATTCTGATTTAGAGCAAACACCTCAAAAGCTTCTCTGGAGACAAGACTATATTTAAGAGAAGTCATGATTTTACTGCATGAAACCAAAGTCCCATCAAATAACTTTTCTGAGTAAACCACCTGATTACATTGACAGATCTTACTGGCAAGAATCTCGTTCTCAACGGCAAGACTTCCTCCATCCTTCAAAAGCCAGAAAGTATTGTTTTTTCTCAGCCATGCTTTTGGAAACGAACCATTTGTTGAAAGATCGTCAGCAATCAAATGGCTGTTTTCTATCGTCATCTGTCTGCCGCGCAATGCCACATCCACGAAAGCATTAGATAAATGATTTTCAAACAAATTTATTTCACGAAATGTAATCTTTTCTTCTTCTCGTTTTACCCAATAGATATCCGTAAGACTAAGGCAATGATAGGATAATGCAACCTGTGCACGCTCCTTATCTGTAGAAGCCTGGGTGGCACCGATACTGTTTAGCAATTCCTTCGCATATTCACGGTCAAGTGTCAGTACACGAGAAGCACACCAAAAATAAAAATTGGCAAGATTATTAATAAACGTATCCAGCTCTTCACCACCATCTTCCAGATACAGATTATATGGCATAAAATCCTGATCAAAAACAGTACAACGCCCCTGAGTATCTATCGAAGCGACTTTGCGCTCCCCATGCATAATCTGGTATTTTACGTAAGTCATAACTCCACCTTCTTCACACGACTCTCACTAATAAACCTATTGTAAAAGAAATTCATTTCATTTTCCATAAATAATTACTTTTTCTGTCGTTACCAATTTAAATATTGTTTTATCATCCATATCAAATACAACGGAATGCTGTATGTTTTTGTCTCTGAGACTTCATGATTCCCAACATTTTTCATGGAAAATTTAAATCCAACATCCGGATGATATTTTTTACAAAATTGCTGATAGCTCTTAGCCCGTGTATGAAGTTCCGCCTTTGCCTCCATCGGAATAACCATATCGTCATACTCAAATAGAAAATCCAACTCAGCTGTGTTCCCGGACCTCCAGAAATAAGGATGTATTCCCTGTGATATCAATTCATTTAATACAAAATTCTCTGTAAAAGCCCCCTTAAAATTTTTATATAATTCTGAATCTTCCATAATTGTCCTGTGAGAAACACCTGATTTTCTCCGAAGTAATCCCACATCTGCCATATATACTTTGAAAAAAGTCGCATCAGCATAAAATGACAGCGGAAGTTCCGGATTCTTCACTAATTCCAACCGATGAACCAGTCCTGCATCGACAAGCCATTCCAAAGCATCTTCCAATTCATTTGACCTCTTTCCCGCCTTAACGTGAGAAAACACAAATTTATTATTATCCTTTGCCAACTGCTTAGGAATGGACTCCCAAATCCAGCCAAGTTTGGGAATATCTGTCTTAGGTGCATGTTTTGCGAAATCACTACTATAATCCAGCAAAATGTTATCCTGCAATTTTTCAATTTTTTCAAAATTATGTGTCTCCACCCATTTTGCAACAACTTCTGGCATTCCGCCCACAATATAGTAATACTTTAACGCTTTTTCTAATGCTGCTGTATATAATTCCGGAAGTTCCCTTCCTTTTTCGTACCTTTGTACACCCTTATAAATAGCTTCCCCACCGTCTGCTCTCAGAAACTCCGAAAATGTCATAGGATACATCTGCAGCCTGTCAACTTTTCCAACCGGAAATGAAATATTATCCCGTTTTATTGATACTCCCAGCAACGAACCTGCACAAATAATATGTAGTTCACGCTTATTTTCACAAAAATATTTCAAGGATGTAATCGCATTAGGACATGCTTGCACTTCATCGAAAATCACCAGCGTTTTACCTGGTATGATTTCTTTTCCCCGTATGATATTTCCCAGCTCATCCAAAATCCTGTCAACATCAAAATCATATTCAAATACAGAGGCCAGGCCTTTGTTTCCTTCAAAGTAGAAATAAGCAACATCTTCAAAATATGTTTCACCGAACTCCTTACAGACATATGTTTTCCCACATTGTCTTACACCAGTAATAAGAAGTGGTTTCCTGTCTGCTGAATCTTTCCATTCTATAAGCTGTTCCATAACGTCCCTTTTCATGTTTTCATCCCCTTCTCCAATATGTTATAACCACAATTTATCACATTATTCACAGGTTCTCAACAAAAATTCAACGTTTTTCATATGAACTTTTGTTTTTTTCTTGCGTTTTTCATATGAACTTTTTCATTTTTTCTTTCTTTTAAACACGCTTTTCCCGTGGTATAATGGTATCAGCATTATTTTACAATTAGGAGGAATCTTTCATTGAAACATCATCGATTCTTACTTTCTCTGGCAAAAGTCGGAGTTATTGCTATTATTACCATTGGTTTGGTATGCACAACAATTCAAAAAGCATCTGCATTAACTGAGGAGACCGAAATCGAATCTGTGACATCAGAAAATTCTGAAGCGCAAAAGCCAGAAAACTCTGGGATATCTGAAACAAAGCCTTCAGATTCTGAAGATAGCACAAGTTCTGAAGGTTCTAATAATACGAAGCCTGACGACACCACGGATTCTGAGAACGATTCGGATTCTTGGAATATTACCGATTCCGGCGAAGTCTCTGATCCTGAGGAGGGTACGGACTCTGACAACGCAAATGATCCTGAAGATATTACTGATTCCGACGAGACTTCTGACTCTGAGGATAATACGGACTCTGACGAGACTTCTGACCCTGAGGAGGGTACGGATTCCAACGAAGCTTCTGGGTCTGAGGATGGTACAGATTCCGGCGAGATTTCCGATTCCGATAATGTTGTAGACTCTGGCGATGCTAATGTTCCTGAGGATAAAAATAACGGTTCGGATTCTCACCAATCATCAGAGGCAAAATCGAATCTGTCTACGCAGTCTGAGGCAACAACTTCTTCGAAAGCAACGATCCGGGATGAAAGTTCCGATGCATTTTACATAAAGCGAAGCTATGATCCATCCGAGACTTTTGTCGAGCTGAATAAGCGGATTAAATATAATGCCGCACTCCCTCTTGACAATATCCCGTCTTTTATCACTCAGGAGATGATCATTGCTGCATTAAAATGTCAGGACGAGACCGGATATCCAGCTTCAGTAACGATTGCTCAGATCATTCAGGAGTCTGGCTTTGGTAAATACGGACCAGGCGGAGAAGACCATCAGGGACTTTCTTATCTTGCTTACCAGTATTGCAACCTGTTTGGAATCAAAGGCACAGGAACCGCCGGAAGTGTGAATATGCGAACCGGGGAGCAGACTTCTTCCGGAAAATATTACACTACTACAGCCGGTTTCCGTGTTTACAACACCTATACAGAATGTATCGAAGACCGTACTGAATTGATCAAAAGAGTTTACAGTGACTTAATTTCCGGAGTGACAGATGCCAATACTTTTGCTGTTCGAATTGGTTCCCGCTGGGCAACAAGTCTTCAATATTCTCAACATCTGATCCAGCAGATGGAACGCTATGATTTGTATCGTCTGGACGGCATGACACTTATGGATTTCAGTGTAATGATCGGACAGTTTTCTGATCCGTGCCCAGGTTCCTACCTGACAAGTTCCTTTGGATATCGTGACTTTGATCACAAATTCCATAAAGGCATTGACCTTGGCACTAACGGCCAAATTCTTCCGGTGTATGCTGCTGAATCTGGAACGGTTGTCCGGGCAGAATATGACAGTCTCGCCGGTAATTGGGTTCTGATTGACCATGGCAATGGACTTATTACAAAATATATGCACTTCAGCCATACTTTTGTCAAGGAAGGGCAAGAAGTCACCAAAGGGCAGCAGATTGGTCTTACCGGCACTACCGGAAGATCCACAGGGATACATTTACATTTTCAGGTAGAAGAAAATGGAGTTGCCGTAGACCCGACAACTTATCTTTCTACGGAAGAGTAACTGACACCGTCATCTGTACACCAAACAATCAATAGCAAAAAACAGGCTGGGAATCTGGTATTACACCAAATTCTCAGCCTTATTATATGTCTGTATTTCATATCTGCGTTTTATATCTATGTCTTATATTTCTGCCTCATCTAGTTTCTTCGCCATGACCGGATTCTTCTGACACTTTCTTTCCCAATATTTCATTACATAATGCTTCGCAGCATGATGACTCATCCTCTGGCAACTCTTCAATCTGTTCCTGTTCCATCTCCGCCCCGATTTTTTCAAACGTATCTGCATCCATGATATCTTTCTGCAGATTCGTCACATTATCCAGAATCTGTGTAAATTCTGCTGATAATGTGCGAAGAGAATCCGAATACTGCTGAAGGATATTTGCGCAGTAATCTTTATAAACTTCTCTCATCTTCTCTTTTTCTTCAATGACACTTTTCTGTTCTGCTGCAAGACTTCCAAGCTTTTTATTCAATTCCGTATTCAGCATATCCGATGCCTGAAGGCGTTTTTCGTATCCTTCTATCAGTTCTTTCTCTTTTTCCTCCTGCTCTTCCGTAAATTTCCGGAACAGTTCCACGATTGCACCTATTTTCTTATAGACATCTTCTCTGTCATATCCTCCGAAAATAGTCTTTTTAATCTTCATGTCATTAATATATTCGTTAATCTCCTGTAATCTATCCATGTATATACACCTGCTTTCTCATATTGTATCTCACTCGTAGAAAAAATTCTGCTCTTAGATTCACTGTTTTTCTATCGGAATCTGTCCTGTTACTCCCAGTAGCTCACGCAGCCCCTTATGCTCATTATAGAAATCTTCCAGACGTCCGGATATCTCAGCCCAGCGTTTTTCAACACCTTCACTGGCTTCCTGCTCCATCGCCTCACAGCGTTCTTTCGTCTTTCGTTCCATCTCCGCACAGATCTGTTCCTGACGTCCGCTCAACATCTGAATATTTTCCAGATATTGCTGTGCTGCTGCCTGTGCTGCCTCAAATACTCCATTCAGCAAAACAGATGCTTCTGCAATTGAACCAGCCTGGTCAATACAGATTTCCCTGTCATCCAGCTTCTTCTTTAACTCACTCACCTGAGCGCGAAGCTCTTCTACCTCTTTGCTCTGTGAAATCAACATCTCCAGCAATTCTGCACGATTTAATTTTCGCAGTTCTTTCTCCGTCATAGTTTTTCTCCTGCTTTTCTTTTGTCTTTCTTATTATATCTTAGCCAGAATTGCATTACAACCCTTTTTCCGCTCTGTCACAACGCACCGTCACACGGCTTTTCCCACCATAAGTACAGGTAAATAATGTCAGGTCATACTCTCCTGAAGTCATATCCTCTACTGCTGTAGGATTCAAGGTATCGATTGCCACTACCTCATATCTGATCGTAATTCCATTTACATCTTTAAAAATAACCTCTGCTCCTATGGATAACCGGGATAGCTGACCGAAATGCCTGGCATAATTATGAGCCATAAGCACCATATCGTCACTCCAGATAGAGCCGGAATAACGACAAGGCGCAATTCTAAGCTGCGGATAGCTCCAGTCAGACATGACCGGAAGCTCCAATCCCAGAGATGGAATACTGAGATAACCGATATATTCATAGCCATCAATCTCAATTGTAGGCATATCTCCGGAATAATTTATTCCTTCGTCATCTGTCGGCGATATCTTATCCGAATCAATCTCATCCTGCAATTTTGGCAAAATATCCGAAGCCGCTTTCTCCGCTTCAGAAGCTTCATGCTGGTTATATAGGAAAATGGACAACGCTCCCAGAACAAGCGCTGCCCCTAAAATCATGCAAGTAATTCCAATTTTACGTCTCATCGTCACTCTTCTTTCGTCCAAAACATAATACCCAGCCAATAGCAAATAACACCATTCCGCTCACGACAAGCAGCGGAATCGGCCAATTTAGCTGTCCAGTCTGAGGAAGCTTTGAAGTTGTCTTCGGGGGCGTTTTCTTTCCTGAATCCTGACCAATAATATTTACCTTCGGACTTGCATCCACTTTGTATATATATTTTCCACCTTCCACATCAGGAAGACCAACAAGAAACGGATTCGCTTTATTATATCCCTCAGCCGCCTCATACTGTACCAAAAGATACAATCCTAACTCCCAGTCCTTAAAAGTCACAACACCTTTGTCGGACACTTTTTTCGTTTCCCCTTTATCTTTCACATTTTTCTTTGCGTATTCAGCCAGACGGGAAGCCAGTTCCGGTGACTGTATATCCTCAAAAGTCTCGCCACAGTCTGCAAAATCTCCAGTCGGGATAAAACTGTAATTCCCATCATCTTCGTAAATCTCACCTACCCGGTAAAGAGTAAGCGTACCGCCAGGAACAATAACATCCTTATTATCTTTTTTTACATGCATCGTAACTGTAATACTTCCCTTTCGTGTCAGATCCGGCACTTCTACGGCAGACACGCTCATGCTCATACTGCAAATAAGTGTTAACATTACAAGGAGAGATATGATTCGTTTTCTCATATTCCTTTCCTCCTATTTCTTTCTGCGTTTTGGTATCAATAATTTAATCAGTAACAACAATAATAAAGGTACGGCGATAATCGACGCAATGATAAGCGGCTCTATCTGAACTGCATCTGACGTAACATGAGCAAGTCTTGATGCTATCGCATTTTCCACGCGATGCCCCCTGACAAGCAGCCGATGCGTATTAATGCCGTAAGGTGTACATGTAACCAGTGTACACAGATCTTTTCCCTGTTCAATCTGCAAGGCTTCTGTATCATCAGGCTCCACAATAAGGATCTGATCCACTTCATATGTCAGCACTTCATCCAGAACACGCAGGACAAAAGTATCTCCTACTGACATTTTATCTAAGTTCGTAAAAAGCTTAGCGCTTGGCAGTCCCCTGTGACCGGAAATCACACAATGCGTACCTTCTCCGCCCACAGGCAGACTCGTCCAGTCCAGATGTCCCACTCCGATCTGGAGCACTGCATCATCCGTTCCGTGATAAATCGGAAGCGAAACGACCAGACTCTCTATTTCAATATAACCCATGATGCCAGTTCCGCCTACGTTCAAAAGGTCATTATATTCCTTTTTTTGCTCTTCACTTAACGTATACTGGTTCCCACGTCCGAGAAGTGTCCGGTTATATTCCTTTGCCGCCTCCAGCATTTTCCTGTACTCCTCTTCATCCAGGTTTGCCACCTCTTCTGAATAACTTGCAACTGCCCTGGATGCATGAAAGGAATTCCAGTAATTACTGAGGGAAGGATACAGCAGCAAGGACAATCCTATCAGAAATACAAATATTAAGATAACTGTTGAAAAATGTTTCCTCATTATGACAAGACTCTCCTTGCCGTTGTAAGTCGAGGGCAGATACCTCTGCCCCCGGCATGTACGGCAATATTATTAACGCTCCATGTTACTCATGCGCTTTTTTGCAACCAGAAAAACTACTGCAAACAGTACAAGCAATCCACCAAGAATGTAGAAGATTGTCGTTCCCATTCCACCAGTCTCCGGTAATGTAGAACCAGCTTTGTTTACAACATCAGTGGACAGAGAGCCTTCTGTAGTGTTAGATGTAAATGTAATCTCACCAGTCGTTGCATTTCCACTCAGGGATGTAAGAGCAGGATTATCAGACAGAACATCATGCTCTGCAGTAATTGTAAACTCGATTGGTTCAATGGTGTTATATCCAGCAGGTGTTGTTGTCTCAGTCAGACGATAGTTTCCATCATCAAGACCTGAGAATGTGAAAGTCGTTCCTTCGTCATTCTTAACTACTGTGATAGCTTCCCATTTACCTGTCTCTTTATTATACTTCTCAAGAGTAAATTCTGCACCTGTCAGAGGGTTGCCCTCGCCGTCAACTTTATTAATGATTGTCTTGTATGTAAATACGATAACTACATCCTTCGGAGTATTGCCAGTCTCATTGTCGCCCTCTTCGGATTTATTCGGATTGTTGGAGTACTCCAGATAAACCTCATTTGGGTTACCGGTAGAGCCAAGTACTGCATTTCCATTCAAAGTAGCTGTATATTCTACTGTGATCACAGAGCTGTTTCCGGCGCCAAGTGCTTTCACATCATCACAGGAAACAGTGAGAGTAGTTGTTCCGTCAGCATTGACAGTAGAAGTAACCGTAAATCCATTTGTTTCCTTGCCGCCAATATAAACCTTTGCGCTTTTATCATCATATGTCAGACCCTTGGACAATGTATCGTGGAATACAACCTTGTATGTTGTGTAAGAAGAAACATTATCAGCCAAGGTAGCCTTCAACTGGAATGGAACGGAATCGCCGATATCATAGTCAGCGGAATCCTGCCAGCCAGTCATAGCATCATCAGTGGAATCATTGATGTCTTTTACTTTTTTCTCAACTTGCGGAACATCAGACTTTGGATCTGCCTCAACATTTCCTACAACCTGAACGATATACTCTGTGTAAGCGTCATTATCACCTGTCAAAGAGTCATTCTGATCTTTTACCAGATAGTAACCTGCTGCCAGACCAGAAATTACATATTTACCCTCCGATACTGTGCTTGCAGAAGCTGCTGGAGTTGTCAAATAAGGCGCAACTTCCTTTGCGAATGCTTTTGCATCGGCTTCTGTTTTTAAAGTTTCAGCTTTAGCAGCAGCGTCACCTAAAGCGGTCTTACCAGCTTCTGACACACCAGAACCCCATACAATATTACTAAGAACCTTGTTACCGGCTTCATTGGTACTCAAATCACCAGTAAAGATCTGGTAAGCTTCATAGATGTGTCCTTCTGCACTATTATTGATAGTAATAGAATAAGTTTCCGCTGCGAATGCAGTTGCTGTCATGGCAAAAGCCATAATCAGCGCCAGTACAAGACTAGCTATTTTTTTCATGTTTTTCATATTATGTTCCCTTTCTTTTGTAATTTTTTATCGTGGAATCCGGCCCGGCGCAAATGGTTTTGCCGTGTCCCTGGAGGTCTAATCTATCCTCCTTTCACGCTTGCGCCTCTTTCCGAATCCCCACATCAAAGCAGCCCCCATCAGAAGCAGACCGCCAATTGTGTAATAATAAGTTCCCTTGCCACCGGTTTCAGGGAGTTCATAATCTCCACCTTCCCGGGTATTGGTAATCACTACAGTAGAACTATCGGTTGTCGTTCCCGTAAAGCCTTCCCCGGTGACCAGTGTGTAGAGCTTCGCGGCATTTGCTGGATTTTGCTCTGTTGTAGTGTTGAATTTGCCATCTGCATAGATGACAGTACGTAAATCTGTTGGATTCCAGCCATAATTTTCATGTCCCTTAAGCATCCCATTCTCAAACATCATATTCGATGCATAATTAGCACCGGATGTACTTTTCAGATGATTGCTATTGGCTGCTTGTACTAAAAGCCATGTATTTGCAGAAGTACCATTACATTTTAGAATTGTTCCGGTATGTCCTTCTTTTTCTCTGGTCTGAGCGGTAAAAATACATCGCGAATCAATACCATCAGTAGCATACCATGTATTATATGCATTCCCATTTACTTCAAGATTTCCTGTTTGTTGTATCACACTCTTTACATCCGAAGTATCAAATCCTCTATTCTCGTGATTGGAAGCGATATATAGCGCCTTCGTGCCATCCGCACTTACTATCAGATACTGCTGCCCGACGGTTAGCTCTGTTGCCGGAACCCACCAGCTTCCCTGTCCCAGGGAAGTACTTCCGGAATCATCCAAAGATGTCGTAATCTCATAGCTTGCCGTATAACCCGGAACCTCAACTTCCTCTACGGTATACTCATGTCCTGGTTCCAAATCATCCCACGTATAAGTCCAATTATTATCAGCATCCAATGTCCTCCGTTCAACTTCTTCTCCATCTTTCTTTAAGATCACCGTAACAGAATCTGTACCTGAACCGCCTTCCCATTTCTTCTGAACCGTAATCTTTGTCGGTTCCACCAAATGGTTCGTAAAGGTTGTCCCACTTGTTAACGGAAGAGAAATGATACCACTCTGGGAAGTATCGCTCTGAGAAATCTGGTTCCACGTTTCTCCATCTTTACTGGACTCTACCTTTACAGATGTGACGGAATACGTGTACTTAATCGTATCACCATACCAGGTAACTCCATCATCTCTTTCCACTGTCACAGTCAAACGGTATAGGGTGCTGTCATATTTAATTGAAGTATTTCCTTCATCCGTCTCCTCATATATATAGTAGACAAATGTGCCCTCCTGCTTGAAGGTCAATTGATGGTCAAATGTAATCTTTCCACTACTGTCACAGGTACCACTTGCAATAACTGTTCCATCTAACTCTGTCATTGTCACTTTGAAGGTAAAATCATTATCCTCAAGTGACTGTGCATTTCCACTGCCATCCACAAGCTTCTTTGTCGCCTGCAGTTCCACACGTGCCGGTACTTCGATATTCACCGGAACACCAATGACCAGATTTCCGTTACACATGATACCGCCACCATGAGTATAAGAGTAGTTCCCATTTATGAAAACCTTAGCTGCACTTTTTGCTGCCGATTTTGCCTCCTCTGTCGGATGTGCCTGAAGTCCCATAACACGCGATGCTGTAAGAACATCCTCTGCATCTGCAATTACCGGCTGATAGTCTGCACTTCCCTGCCAGTTGGCCGCATTATTTCCAAGCATCGTGCCGGTAACAGTACTATTCAGCGCACAGAAGAAATCTGCATGTCCATTACTCTGGAAGACTTCCGTACATATTTCTTTATCAATTTGCTTGACACCATCTGATGTAAAATGAGGACTATCTCCGTCTACGGTATCCGTATTGTCATAAATTGCACAGCCCTCCGTAACATACAGATAAAGATTACCGGTAGGACATCCTGCTACACCGGCACCAAAACCACCTGCTGTATTTTCTGTAATCAATGTATTTTTTAGATTCAATGTAGAGCCATCGGCACAGAACAGACCGCCGCCGCCCCAGTGTCCTGTATTTGGAATTTGATTGTTAGTAATATAGCCTCCGGTAACTGTACCAACACCATTTCGGTCAATGGCAACACCGCCGCCCTCTGAGTGAGTCGCTACATTAGCAGAAACAAAACCACCAGTCATAACAAAGGTCGTTGCTTTTCCATAATCTGTACGGATTCCGCCACCGCCCTGTGCCTGATTTCCGGTCACATAGCCACCGGACAGTGCCATAGAAGAGGTACCGCTTAAGCATACACCGCCGCCACCGTCAAAGTAACCATCATGCGTCGCCACATTATTGGTAATATATCCACCGTTCATCGTAATTTCAGCATTTGTATCTGAGTATATTCCGCCGCCGCCGCAGCGATATGCACCGCTTTCGCTGTGATCGTTCCAACCTCTGGTCGTGCGGTTTGCAGTGTTGCCACTGATTACGCTGCTTGTAATAAAAACCTTCGTGCTTCCAGTCGCATAAATCGCGCCACCGTTATGTGCAGTGTTTCCTGCAAGTACGCTGCCGGATAGATTCAGTGTACCGCCACTTGCTTTCACTGCACCGCCAAAACTGGTATTGTCTGTCTTACTAGATGACTGTGTAAATCCACAGATATAACCGCCACTCATATTCGTCGTACCGCTGGTCTGTGTGATCGCCCGTCCGGTACCACCTCGGATCATACCACTCTGAATATTTAATGTACCGCCCGTCACCTGAAATACCGGCCGACTTCCACCCACGATAGCTCCTGCGGTACTGACTGTGCGCTTCTCCAATGCTTCCTGCGTCGCTCCGGTTGCACTGTTTTTAACACTTGTCGTTGTAACATAATATGTCAATGAATCCTCTGACAGGGTAGCTGTATTTCCCGCCAGACTGCCGCTTGTAGCTGTCACAGTTTCAGTTCCCTGTTGACTATTCACAATGGTTAAGACTGCGTTCTCTGGAATCGTAAATAAAGCTGCTGTTCCCGATGCTGAAAGAGTACGTCCATTCAAATCCAGTGTGATATTTGCATTTGCCGTAATTGTCAGACCCTCAGACACTGAGATATCAGTTTTCAGTTTAATATTCTCATTTCCGCTTGCAATCGCTGTCTTCAGCTGTTCTGCAGTACTCACTTCATTTGCATTCACCGCCAGCAGCATATACACGGAGAAATGTTCTGCATCAAAGCTTACCTCGTCATCGTTCACGGTTGTGTCGATTGGCTCGGGTTCACCTTTCTCCGGCACATAATAGATCTTCGGAGTCAGTTCTTTATCTAGCTTATCTGGATCCAGCTCGGAAGACTGAATTGATACTTTCAGGCTTTCTCCTTCTGCCGGCTCATAGATCGTGCCATCTTCCAACACGATAGAGATATCATAAGCACATAATACCATCTGCTCTGATGCCTGTTCTGTGCTAATATCAACAGGATAAGCACACACCCTTGCATTCTCCGGAAGATTTCCTCCTACAGTAATCACTGTAGCATCATCGGAAATTTCCTCGCAGCTACTGTCTGTATAGATTACAGCTGTCTGACTTCCTTCCGCCAGATTTACTGCTGTTCCTTCTTCTGCCTCTTCCTCTTCAGCATCTTTTTCGAAACAGGCATCCGAATGCAGGTGCTCTGTTTTCTCACAAATCAGGACTGGCTCCACTTCGGTCTCAACAGTTTCAAAACAACTGTCATCATGCACATGCTCCAGCACTTCTAACTTTCCACAGATGAGATTGCCGTCCGCGTCATAACATTCTTCTGTATGCTCATGAGGATTTTCGTCTGTAATCTCCGGGAGCTTGCAGACTAACTCATCATCCTGATAACAGCTTGAATTGTGCGTGTGGATAAAGTAATCCGCATATCCACAGATTACGTTTCCTTCTTCGTCATAACATTTTTCTGTGTGCTCATGGGGCTTTGCTGTACACGCCAGGCGTGATACCTTTTCCACAGTCCTGTAACAGGAATCGGTATGCTCGTGTTCCTCCAGACCGCAAATCGAACCTTTGTCCAAAGTAATCGCCGGAAGAATCAGTACGTAAGTTGTACAGAATACGACTGCGCAGCCTAACACACAGAGTATCTTTTTCCATATTTTTTTCGTCGACGATGCCTGTTGTATCTTTCGGCATCCTTGATCATTCTTGTATTCATATAAATCCGCTCCTTTTAGGAGTTTAGTTTATCATTCCGAAATCTGTCAGCGGCCATACGCAAAATACGATTTTCCCGACAATCTGTTCCGTTGCCACACTGCCCACCGTACTGCTGCGGCTGTCCACAGAGGTCGAACGATGATCACCCATCAGAAAATACCGAGATTCCGGTACCTGATACGGGAACTCCAAATCACATTCTCCTAATGCTTTCTCCGTCAGATATGGTTCATCAAGTTCCTCTCCATCTATAAATACCGTGCCATCTTCACGGATATCTATCCATTCTCCGGGACCGGCAATCACACGTTTTACCAGCAATTTATTTCCAATATAAAACGCGACCAGATCACCCTTTTCAAAATCAGATCCCTTAATTGATACGACAATCTCTCCCTCTTCCAGAGTAGGTGTCATAGATGTGCCATATATTTGCAAAACCGGTGTCCACAGTGTTGCAACTAATACTGCGATTGCAGCAACAACCACCAGTGTATAGACTGTGCTGCGAAGCACATTCGCATAGCGGTGTTTATATCTTTCCCGCTTTAATTCTGCTTCCAATTGCGCGATTTCGGGTATCTGTAACTCTCGTTTTCGCTTCATGTTGTCCTCATCCTTACTTTTGTATTTATAACGTACAGTAATTCCCGAAGTTCGGTATATTCCTGACAAAAGTTTTCCAACCTGTTCTCCACTTCATCCCAATAAGCCCGAGACTCGGCTTTGGCTTTCGCAATCATCTCTGCACATTTTACTTTTGTCTCCGTTTCCATAGCAGTACATCTCTTCTCGGTCTCTGTTAACCGCTGTAAAACTTCCTCCTGACATGACTGCTCCATCTGAGCACAAACTGCTTCCTGATACAGGCTGAGCCTTTGGATATTTTCCAGATACTGTTGGCCGGCGGCCTGAGCAGCATCAAAAACTCCATTCAGCGCCAGCGAAGCCTCCGCAATAGACCCGGCTTCATCAATCGCTATTTGTCTGGAATGAAGCTTATTTTCCGCCTGTTCCATCTTATCTTCAAGCTGCCTGATTTTTTTACTCTGGGTGATCAGCATTTCGAGCAGATCAGCTCGAGACAATCGTTTCAATTCCTTTTCCGTCATACCAATCATCCTTACACATTTTTGGAATTGTTCATTTTGATATTATAATAGTTTCTGCGTAACCGAACCGTAACTGAAACACCCTTTTGCTCACTATTCTTTTGATAATAACATCCGATATAACTGAGCATTTCTCTCCTCTGCCCAGGAATATTCGCTCAAATATTCTCCTGCATATCGTTTTGCCATCTGAACATCTCCACATAAAATCCGATACAGATCACAATCTACCTGATTAGTCCTTAAAAATCTCCGATTTCCCTGTGTAGCAATAATATCTCCGATTCCGATTTCCTCCAGCGCATCTGCCAGACGCTTATAAGTCACTCGGAACAGCGCCTGTGTATTCACGTCACTTGACCGTTCCGGCCATAGACATGCAATCCCTTCTCCGGTTGTAATTCCTTTCTCCCCGCGATCCACCAAAAGCGCAAATAGCTCTATTACCTTTTCTCTGCGAAGATGCAATGGCTGACCTGCTACAAAGACAGAAAATGTGGGAATCGTCTGAATGGTAACGCGATGCAGAGGCTTCTGGCGAATCAAAGACGCCTTATCCAGCTCTTTGCGGATATCTATCCGAGAATATGGTTTCAGAACGTACCCAATTGCTCCCACGCCAAAGGCTTCCAGTGCATATTGGCAGTAAGCAGTCAGAAATACGATATGAATATTCTCATTGATCTCTTTTAGCTGCAGCGCAAGAGCAAGACCATGAATCCCAGGCATTTCCATATCAAGAAATGCTGTATCAACCGGATGCTCCTTTGCCCAAGCCAGAGCAGACACACCATCCCGAAATAATTTAAGACTCTCAATATCCAGAAACGATGCAACCGTCAGTCTGAAATTATCAAGTGCTGGTTTCTCATCATCCACACATATAACATGCATACTTATGCCTCCTTACAGGGTATTGAGATCGTCACTGTTGTCCCTTTTCCCAGCTTACTTTCAATCTCCATTTTTCCCTCCATAAAATACTTCAATCGGAATCGGACATTACTTAATCCAACTGCAGATTTGTCGGACATCGCTTTCGTGTCAAATCCCACACCATCATCCTGAATACTGATAATGATATTTTCTTTCTCAGCCCAGGTGCGAAGCGATACCGTCCCTCCGGCTTCTTTTGGACTCAGGCCGTGCTTAATTGAATTTTCCACAATTGGCTGGAGAACCAGCGACGGAATCAAGAAATCATCTATCGCAATATCTGTCTCAAACTTAACTCTTTCACCAAAACGAATCTGTTCAAGCACCACATAATCCTCCAAATGCTGCATTGCAACACTAAACGGCACTGGTGCATCTTCCTGCAAAATGTCAATATTCGTTCGAAGATAATGTGAGAACCTCACTACCGTCTCATCTGCTTTTTCCGGATCATATTTGCACATCCCACTGATTGCATTAAGGACATTGAAAATAAAGTGCGCACGAATCTGGCTCATGGCCAGTACGATTCGGCTGTTTTTCAGTTCGTCTTCCAGCTTTTCTGCCCGTACAGATGCTTGATAATTTTTCGAAATATAGTGGACTGCCTTTCCAATATAAATCAATAATAAAACTCCAAATGTAAATTTTGACAATATTCCATAAGGCCACCAGTCAAAAAATACATTCACACAATCAATAAAGATCACTGCCAGGAAAACCATATAGGAATACAACATCCTGCTCTTTCCTGCCATCCGACAGCGTATTTCATACATACAACAGATAAACAGCAGCAGGCTGATCAGCATCTGAATAACGATCCACAAAAGCATTACATCATATAGAAGTACTACTTTGCAAAGACACAGAAGTATAATGATCGCAATTATGATTTCCTCTGTTATAACAACAATCTCTGCAGCCAGCTTCACTCTGCTGTTTAATTCCTCTCTGATTAAAATTCCTAATTCCCAAAAAACAAACATAATACTCAGACATAATACATGAGTATTGAATACAATAATATGGCTCCACAAAGAAATATTAGGCGTATCAAATGTGATATAAGCCCCCGCAAACAAAACGAGCAAACCAAAATTCTTTAGTTTCTTTCCAAATTCATTGTGCATAACTGAAAATGTCAGAGCGACCCCCATCAACACCAGCGAAATGAGCTTAACAATAATCCCGCCCCACCGGAACACAAAAGTCTTTTTCTCAAGCATTTCCCGAAGGGCTGTATCCGAGCCGGCATAAAGGGTATGAAGAAACTCCGAATATGCTTCTCGATTACCGAATTTGTGAGGATTGTGCAGCTTAATTTCTACCACATCTCCTGTCGTGATACCGGGAGATTCCATACTCCTCCAAGCCGTCCCACACATAGCCCAAGCCGTCTGCTTATCTACCGCTTTACTCACAAATACCTCTTCTCCATTGACAGATATGACCGCTTCAATATGATCCATATAAAATTGTATTATAGTCCCTCTGGGAATCTCTTCTTTAAATGTACCTCGAATAAAAATATCACCATCCAAAGCAGACAATTGTGCATCTTCATCTAAAGGTGTCCAGTTCCCGTCATTCTGACTGTATTCTCCCTTTAGTGTATGTATTACCGTCACATCACTTGGCGACTGAATACTTGACCGGCAAACAATAAACAATAAAAGAGCTGCAAAGATGAATGGATATAATTCCCCGACTACATGCCAGAATTTCTTTTGCTTCTGCATATTAATGCTCCTTATCTTCTACTCCGTTTCCTCCGGAAGTTTTCCGTATCCTATGATTCTTGCATCTGTCTGATCATATATCACATACTGTACGCAATCATTAGAATTCCCTTCTATTGTCTTTATCTTCACCGAAGCAGCACCTGTATCAGACATCACATCTACAACAATTCCAACATGATCTACTATTTTCTGCTCTGTTGAATCATCCATATCAAAAAAAACCAGATCCCCTGGCTCAGGTGTGTATTCATCCGCCTCACGATAAGCTCCATATTCATTTTCCCGAAGCTTCTGAACCCATTGGTTACAATCTGTCTCCACCGGAAAGCCTTCTACGTTTGCATAGCTTAGGCAAAATGATACAAATGTGGCACTCCAGTCTGCATCATTGCTTTCCGAATACCCCAGCTGGCTCTGTGCAAGCGCCAATACATCCTCAGACCAGTCGCCTGTTAGATTGACTTGCTCTGCCGCATTTTCCCATTCAGTCTTAAACTCTATCTCTACTCCTGAAACACTCTTCCGTACTGTATACCATTCCTTTGCATGGAAAAAGGTAAACACACCCACAGCAGCAAGAACTATAAGCATAATCAAACGTTTCATCATCTTATGCCAACGCGCACGCTTTCTCTGGCACGACAAATATTCAGTAGTATCTGACAACACATCCTTTTGACTGCCCATACACATCTCCTCCCTGCGAATAATTTCATTTTAATCTAGCTTTCTTATAATATCAATTATTTTAAGTATGAAACTTTTTACATCCATCTTTTACTGGCAACGTAGGCTTCGTGAAATAGTTATTCACTCAACTCCCCATCAAATGCCGTAAAATAGCTATTTTTCATGAATTTAACATACCACCTACGAATTCTTTTGCTTTTTTTGCAAAATACTTCTACAATAATATTAACTTGGTTATACTTTAACTGATTGATACATATGTCAGAAAGCAGGTGAATCTATGGCTCAACTCTTAAGACGGCGCGTCATGATGATGGACGGCGTCAAGGAAGACCGTCCCGTATATTTTACAACTTATCATCTTATGCACGGAGATCGTACGGTCGCTTCCATCGACACACGCGGTCGCTGTACAATATTTGCACCTGATTTTCTTCCATATTCTCTATATCTGGAAGACAATATGGAGGATTTTGACACTCTTTTCAATAATCTGACCAACTTCTATTTTTGGTGTGCTTCGCGTGTTCTTACTTTAGACCGTACATACGCCAAAGAGATCTTGAACAGCATCGGAGCCACTCAGGCCTCTACCGATAAAGAGCGGGCACAGATAGCTCTGTCTTATCATTGCCTGAGTCTGATGGATATCTACTGGGTAAAAGAGCGATCTGAAACGATTTCGTTTCATGAGATTAACCTCTTTGAAAACCATCTGGATAATACATTTGCGAGTGTATCTCTGCGCGGAAAGCAGATGACCATCCAAAACCAGCATCTGATTGCCGATGACCTCTCCACAAATGGTTCTTTCCCAAAAGCATGGATCCGAAAAGGCGGGGATCTCTATCTTCTTAAAGATGGTGGTGATTATGCTGTTGAAAATGAAATCCTGGCCAGTCGTATCTGTCAGTGCTTTCGCTGCAATCAAGTCATCTATACACAGGATTCTTTTGAAGGACTGCCCGTATCCTCCAGCAAACTCATGACTTCTCTGGAATATAGTATTGTTTCAAAAGAAGCTTTTGATATATTTGCCATCAACCAAGACATGAATGCCATGGAATATATCCTTGACCTTGACGGATATTCCTATTATATGATGAATATCCTTGATTATCTGGTCGGGAACACCGACCGCCACTGGGGCAATTGGGGACTTCTGATCCGTAACGCTGACAATCAGCCTGTCAGGCTCCATGACCTGATGGATTTTAACAAAGCCTTCTCTGCCTATGATACTGTCGAAGGCGCTAACTGCCTGACCGTATCCCCGGAACATCCGCAGAATCAGATGCAGACTGCACTGGAAGCGGTAAAACATGTGGGGCTGAATCAGACACAAGAAGTAAAGGAAGAATGGTTCCAGGGAAGAACGGAATTGTATGACATGTTCCAGACACGACTTGAGATATTGAAAAACAACTGACCGGCCGCGGGACACCTCCTGCGACCGGCCTGATTCGTATTACAGTCACCAGATGCTGCAAAGCACTGACCCCCTGCAACATCCGGTCATAGATATGATTGATACTCATTATAAAAAATTACATTTTACCTCCTTCCAAATCTGATAAAATATAATCATACCTCCGCAACTATGGATGCTTTACATACGCTTCAATTTCTTCCAAAATTTTCTCTATTTCTTGAATTTGTTGCGAAGGTTTCTTCTCATCTCTGATAAAACTACTGTCCATTCCAAACTGTCTTATCTTATCGATCCACCGCAAGATACTTTCTTCATTATAATTATTGTGCTGCAATGCATAATAAATATATGCAATTTCATTTTCACAGTTTGTATTAAAAACTATCGGATCGTCAGAATTAATCGTTACCAATGTTGAATTATGTTGATTTTTATCTAGCCCCTCAGAATTAAGCTTTAATATATGATGACATAATATTCCTGGAATTTCGCCAATTACACTATTGGATGTCGGATTTGTCTCGACATATATACCTCTTCTTTCTATTTTTCGTATCAGATATTGTTGTATCGCCTGATACAATTGAGCATCCTGCATATTTACGGGAACCAATATCGTTTTTTGAAATCTTTGCCAAAACACAGGGCAAAAATACGTACATACTAATTTTTCCTTCGTCCAAAAAATCCCTGTAGATGTTTCCGTATCATAATATTTGCAAAAATGATTCCCTACTCCAGGTTCTCTGTTTATATTGATATTATTCTTCATCTTTCTGAAAGTTTCATAGTGATATTGTTTAAATTTTTCATTATATGCCTGATAGAGCAGAAAGGGAGTTATCCCTAATATGTCCCCATACACCTCCTGTGCAAGATCCATTATCTTCCCCTCAATTATTTCCATAGATACTGGTAGATGCATTTTTTCATAAACAATATTTCCCCAAAGCCAAATCAAATCTTCCAGATATTCATTGATTGGTAATACCACTACTTCATTCTTCTTCATCCAATGCTCAATATCTACCCCTAACACTACAGCATGTCCAATTCTGTCCCCCGCCTTGTAGCCAAATCTTTCTATAACCTCATCTACATATCTGAATCCAGAAAGCAAATGTCTGAATTCTTCACCCACATGATATGTAAACCCTATATTTTGTATCCTTCTAAACTCACCTTCCGTTCCTTTAATTACGGGCTTAGTTATCTTTTTATTTCGTATCGCCTGATAAACCGGCGCCATCACCCAAGGTTCCGATAAAAACTCTTCTGAAGCCGAATCAATTCCCACAATATATTCATTTAAAAATGGAATTTCACTTCTTAATTCCTCAATTGCCATTGCACTGCGAATCATTTTTTCTCTATATGCTAAAATGTGTTTATTGTAAAATTGATTTCCAGAAACATTTTGAAGCCAACACGCATTACCAAGCCTGTTATCCAGAAAATCCGATTTAATAAAGTGAAATATAATTCCTATAGCCGGGACCCCTGCTATTCCTTGATCTCTTAGTTTGTCAATTTCTTTAATTGCCAACCCATTCTTATCTAGCAATTCTCGCATGCACTTTAAGTACTCTTCGAATATATCTTTGATAGATAATAGTATCTCACATTTCATATCATACTTGAGCCGCTTATCCGGCACCGTAAAATGCTCAATATCTAAAAACAAAGGCGGACAAATTCTAATTTCCATTTTACGCAAATTAATATTTTGAATCTGGCTTTCAAAAACAGCTCTAATTCTCCGATTATAACTTTTTTTGTCATTACTCTGTCGCTTCGTTGCCTTAGAATAATATTTTTGAAAATTTCGAACCCCTTTTATCGTGTCCGATTGAATACAACTTTCAAAATAGCAATTCTTTACCCGCAAATACTGAATAAACATATGCATACTATGTACATCCGTTGGATTATTTCTGAATTTTTCCAACACCTGGATCTGAAAAAATAATTCTGCTACCGAGCTGTACATAATCTCATTTCGATAAACACTTTCAAACAGAAAATCATTATTTTCAGTATACTTACCATAATCTAGTTTCCAACGTTCTACTACATATAAAAAAATCTGTTCTACGCGCTTTTTATCTATTTGCTTTCCTTCTTTAAATTCATGTAACACCTCATATATTTCAATAGATATATTTCCATATTTTTGAGCTATGTATTCACACAAGTCTATCTCATCTTTTATATAAAATGAATACTCTGCCATGATGATACGATATATTATCACATGAAGTATCCATTTCTCCTCTGGTTTCTGATACTCTAACGATCCAAATTTAATTCTATTATACCAAATATATGGATTAAGGACTTCTTCCCATAATATCAAGTAATGTATCCCTGCATTAAAGTGCATATGCGTCTCAGCAATCCCCTTTTTCAAGACTACATCTAGCTCTTTATCCGCCAAAGACACATTTCCAGCCTGATTAAGCAAATATTCTTTATCTGTCAAACCACTTATTACATAAAATGCAGCAACAAACAGATCAGGCACAACCATCCTAGACAATATATTCCATATCTCCACTTTGTTCAAGGCATCATGATAGTCAAAGATATCTCTATTTCCCTCATAATCTTTTTTATTTACCCACGTCCGAATAGCTACTTTTCCATCCCGAAAAGTTAGTAGAGATTCAGAAATACGAAATATATTCCTAATGTACCAAACATTAATACATTCTTTATATTTCTCCTCTCCGTAATTTTCGAATAGCCGAATAATATCCTCTTCCGGGAAAAAAAGATTAATAAGTTGTTTTGTATCATCCAACGAATTGATTCTTAGTTTCTGATGATTCTTCAAAAAATAGTCCAATTTATTTATCCCTTTTTTATACTCTATTTCCTGACGTTCTAGTTCAACCATACTCTGACCAATTGCTTTACTTGCTAAATAATAAGCGCATCTGACATTGTTCAAATAGTCATTATCTTCATTTATAAGTTCTCTTTCTTTATATGGCATTAACAGAATATTCATTATCTGATTTAGACGCAACCTATCCATTATCTCTTTCCCCATTTCCCATAGCTAATATTGATAACTGAAAAGCAAAATAATCTTCAATCGCCTCCTCTGTTATATTCCTTATAATTTTCCGCAAATATAATGTAATCTCTTTTTCTTCGTGTTTTCCTTCTCCTTTATTAAATATAATCGTTCTCATGATGCGTAAATATTTTTCATAAAATGAATTCTCTTTAATACCTTGCTGTTTAATTTCTTCTCTTGCTTCATCCAGCAGTAAATATAAATAAATTCTTTGCAATTGAAATAATGCTTCATGCTTTATTATAATACTTACCCCTAAGTCCAATTCGCAACTTAATTCATCATTTTTGACTTTCTTACTTTCCAATAATATTCCTAAATTATTAGTCAAAATATATTTACAAGCCTGCAAAGTTTCATTCCTTCGATCAATATAATATCCAATATTATTGGAACGTTGCATACTATTTTTTATTTCTTTGTTCAAACATTCCATAGTCTTATTAAGAGTACTTGTCTTAATCTTCTCTTTCATCTTTATTTCATATGTCATTTGCTCAATATTATTCAACAATTCCCACGAAACATTAAGGCCCTTTATACGATCAAAACTTTGCAGAACCTCATCTTTATTCTCCACATAATAGAAATTAAACAAGATATATTTTTGAATTAATTCTTCCCTTAAACGTTCTATAGTATTTCTTACATATTCTTTTGTTTGATTTGAGGCTTTCCATATAATTGTGTTATTCTCAAACTCTCTCAACAAACAATATATACTAAAAACATCTTCTATATTTCCCCATTCTGAAAATACTAATGTTCTAATATAATCATTCTCCTTAATACATTCTAACAGCTGTTCTCTTAGATGCTTAATACTATATTTAGGATCTTCTAACTTTTCCACATTTACAAATATTTCCTCAAATTCTTCCTCTATACTTGCATACCGTATTTTCTTGTTCCTTTTTTCATATCGTTCTAATAAATCTGTTGAATTTTCTATCTGATTCGCCCCACCTAAAGACGATTTCATATCTTCAATTCCTCGACTTATCATATACAGCAAATATGAATCATATATTTGCATTTTTTCTTCCCACCGAAACAGTCTCAGTTCTCTTCCCTTTATTGCATATATTCCAGAATACATTAAGTAAATCATAGTTGTTATTCCTTTAAACCACAATGGATTTTCTGCATTCCATTTATATAAATCTTTTATCCCTATCTCATAATCGACTTCCTTTGTATACAATGGATATAAATAATCCTTTACATCAGAATAACGCGAAAAGCTAAATACATGTAACCATTGTGGATTAGCAAGAATATCCTCATAATTATTCAACAGTTCAGATACGGCATCTTTGTCCCTAGTATTCCGAACTATTGAAATACGGGTTGCAAGAGCATCATCCAATAAATCCACCAAATATGTCACCCCATGCACTCTATCTCTGCCAACACTTATACTCCAACAATCTTTCACCTCATCTCCTATTAACAATATATTTTCAACAAAAAACATCAAAACAAAAATCGCAACTACACTTTCCAATACCTCTTTTTGTTCTTCTTCCTCTTTCGCTTCTTCAATCTTCCGATTATAAAAACGTTCTATGGATCTATAATTAATATATATAGACCATTGATTTTTATTTTGAAGACACAATTCATTTGATAATTGATTAATATCTGTTACAACTCGTCTCAATTTCATATTTACATTAATAGAATTCTTCACAAAATTTAGTATATGTTCATGTACATGTTCTAAATATTGCTTTTTACTGATCTTTTTCCCTTTTACATTTACAAATAACTTTTTCAAATTATCAAACAAATCAGATACCATAAAACATTCATTTACTAACTGCCTTGATGTATTCCCCCAAAAAAGAAAATAAGATTGTAAAAACTCTTCCTTCTTCCCCTGATAATATAAAAAATTCTTATATTCCGAAAAATTTTTTAGCCCTCTTCTTACTTTTATATACTCATTTACTTGTCCTCTAAGAAAATCTTCCAAATTTCTATAGTGTTTATCTTGATTTGATGTTTGTACAGTCTCAATAAACATTCTTCTTTTTCTGCATGTATTAAATTCTTCCAAATAATATCGACTTGATGGCGGCATTATCTTGTCCATATATAATTTTGCTGTTTCTTCCACTTTTTTATCATTTTGATTACTATACTCGCCTATATTATTATGATAATTATCAATTAAAATAGTATTAGACTGAATTGCAAAAATCTTACTTTTTTGACTTCCTTTCATTCGAATGGCAAAATCATTTTCCATCACTTCATAAAACAATTCTTCGTCAGCAGTCAAAATTACGACCAAATTGGGATGCGCTAAATACTTAATAATTGTAGATAATAACTCTGTCACTTTATTTGGTGTCAAATCCACATCATCAAACATCAAGTAAATCAAAGGATTTTTTTGATACTTCTCACTTTCACACTCTACAATAGTATCCACCAAAACATCCCAAAAAATTGCCAGTTCTTTTGCAAACTGAAAACTGTTCAACGTTTGAGTTTCACTATTTCCAATCGCCATAGCTAAAGATTCTGTATTATGATTATTAAATTGTCTTGAGAAATACAATTCCTTTACCTTGTCATAAGCACAACGTAACTTATTATTCTCGACAAATTTGCAATTTCTAAAAAACTTGTCATTTTCTCGCATATTCCAGTTCGATTTTATCTTTCCTTCAAGTTCCTTAACAATATCCTCTAAAATTGCTAAAATCCATCCTAAAATCGTTTCATTATCCGTTATCATTTCCGGCATGATTACCGGTAACACAATATCACTAGGATAATCCATTTCTATTTTCTTTTTAAGCGTAAAGATTACTGATGTTTTTCCACTTCCTCTTTTTCCCATAATAGAATAAATATTATCATACATAAGATTATACTGACTATCCAAACCTTTGATTCGTTCATGCTCATTTAACTTTTCCCTATGATATCGAATCTTATCAAATAGCATCTGATATGTAGGAAAGATATTTGATAATTGTTCATCCTTTAAAATTTTAAACCCCGTTTTATGGTTCGGTACAAAAAGCTCCACTTTTTCGTATGTTTCATTAGTATATCCCATTTCTTTTCCCTCCCTTAATATTATATTCCTTCATCTATCTGCAAAATTAAATCCACAAATGCATCTTCTTTTTTTAAATTCTCTATTGTTCTAATAAAATTATAAACTTCCCTTTTCTTTGCTCTAATCGAAAAATCTGTTTCCCCTACACAAGCCTTTTCCAACACCAAATCTACCGCTTTAAATGATGATCTTAAAGTCTGTGGAACATCAATGATATGTAACTCATTTTCACGCTTTAACTTTTCTACATTAATTTTCAATCCAACATATCTTAACGGTAACATAACCTCTATGTTTTCCAACCTACTTTCCCTATAATATACTTCTGCCCATGATTTCCAATCCATCAGAGTATCAGATGGTAAAACCATATGTAGTCTTTTGAAAGTATCTTTGACATTATATTTTATTCCTTCTATTTCAACTACTTCGAGAGTATAAATCGCCTGACAAACTTGCTTTAAAAAATTTTCATAATACCCAATTGCCAAACTTGTTGATGGCAATAATTGAATTCTGCTAATCTTTTCTTCCTGTTCAATTTGGTTTTTTATTTGTTCACAGCACACTGCCACATCATTCTCGTCTGCATAGTATAGCAATGTAATTCCTGATAAATCCGTAGCTACAGAACATCTCTTATCTATAATAAAGAAACTATGCGCTGGAGAAAGAACCCCAGCATATAAACCATATTCTATATATACATTATCTCTGATTCCAGTCTTACTAACCATCTGGCTCAGTCTCCACACCTCATCATCTGCTCCTCCTATAAATATTGCGTAACTAAAACCAATTGAATTCTTAACTAAATTTTTGTATATACTTTCATTCAATTCAAAAAAATGCTCTTTCCAAGTAGTACACTCAAATTCTGATTGTAGCTTCTGTTTAACCATTTCCGCAATATGCTCTGTTTCCGATGATGACCCGATAAAAATCTGTTGTTTCAAACTTTATTCCTCCCATTATGATTTTTCCAAAAAAAATAGTAAGAAACAAAGAGAAAGTTCTTCTCTTTTATTCCTTACTATTGATTAACCAATTATTATTTTATCACAATTCACAACATATTTCGACAAGTTTCTTTATCAATGAATAAATTTAACATTTAATACAACAACTTAATATAGGATTCCTCTGCTCTTCTTAATCTGATATTTTGCCTGAATCGGCCTGATTTGTGTTACAGTCACCAGATGCCGCAAAGCACTGCGCTCTGCAGCATCCGGTCATAGATATGATTGATATTAATTATAAGAAATTACATTTTACATCTTTTCCAAAAACTCATCCAAGGATTCGGATCTTGCGGCTAATCTGTGCCACTTCTTCAACGTTTCCAAATCTTTTTCACTCGCAATCCTGTTTCGAAGTTCATCCGAAATCTCGCCCAGATCATTCATTAGTTCTAATAACATTTCTAAAACAGCTTCCGTTTTTCCTTCTGCTATTCCTTCTGCTATTCCTTCTGCTTTTCCCTCTGCGCGTTCATCCCTCAACATCTCTTCAAAGATCATAAAACGCTCCTCCATTTCACGATTAGATTTGATTCTGCGTATTGTATTCTGAAGCTTTTCTACAAAATCATCCTCAAAATCTGTTTCGCTTTCGCTCAGGTCAGCTTTCACAAAGTTCAGGAAACTTACAAGTTCTCCTGGCACTTCCCCGTCATTCTCTCCTCTGGTACTCAGGAAGATACTTTTACACCCTTCCTGCAGCTGTGCTCCCGGTTCTTCCTCACATTGTTTTGTAAATGTATACCGGTACTTTTTCTTTCCAAACGGATCGAAGTCACAGATAAAAATCACATACACTTCCGGCAGTTCCGTATAATCGCTGCCACTCAGCAGCAGCTCCATGTCAATCTGCCCGTGGTAATATCGTACCCTTTTCCCTAGTTCTGCCTTCTTTGCGACCTGCATCTCCACGTTATAACGAGTGTTATGTTCGTTCTTGGCGTAGACATCCAATCGAACACCTTTATATTCCGGGTGATAGACAATACTCTTTTCTTTACTCACTTCCACCCGCTCGATGGGAAAACCTAACGCAAGTTCCAGAAATCTTTTACAGTTTTCTTCCTCCATCATCACTGCGCCAAACATGAAATTGTCCTTGAGCGTAAGCTCTTTTAGTTGCTTCTTTCGCTTCATATATATCCTCCACATGGCAGAGGAATCCTATGAATAGATTGTAGCATATTACTTTAAGAAATACTATATCTTTCGCAGACCTCGAACAGCAATACTGGCAAGCTCTTTCCACTCTATATAATTTAAGCATTTAATACAGCAACTTAATATAGGATTCCTCTACACCTTTTAATCTGATATTTTGCCTGATTCGGCCTGATTTGTGTTACAGTCACCAGATGCCGCAAAGCACTGCGCTCTGCAACATCCGGTCATAGATATGATTGATATTAATTATAAGAAATTACATTTTACATCTTTTCCAAAAACTCATCCAAGGATTCGGATCTTGCAGCTAATCTGAGCCACTTCTTTAACGTTTCCAGATCTTTTTCACTTGTGATTCTGTTTCGAAGTTCATCCGGGATCTCGCCCAGATCATTCATTAGTTCTAATAACATTTCTAAAACAGCTTCTGCTTTTCCCTCTGCGCGTTCATCCCTCAACATCTCTTCAAAGATCATAAAACGCTCCTCCATTTCACGATTGGATTTGATTCTGCGTATCGTATTCTGAAGCTTTTCTACAAAATCATCCTCAAAATCTGTTTCACTTTCGCTCAGGTCAGCTTTCACAAAGTTCAGGAAACTTACAAGTTCTCTTGGCACTTCTCTGCCATTCTCTCCTCTAGTACTCAGGAAGATACTTTTACACCCTTCCTGCAGCTGTGCTCCCGGTTCTTCCTCACATTGTTTTGTAAATGTATACCGGTACTTTTTCTTTCCAAACGGATCGAAGTCACAGATAAAAATCACATACACTTCCGGCAGTTCCGTATAATCGCTGCCGCTTAGCAGCAGCTCCATGTCAATCTGCCCGTGGTAATATCGTACCCTTTTCCCTAGTTCTGCTTTCTTTGCGACTTGCATCTCCACGTTATAACGAGTGTTATGTTCGTTCTTGGCGTAGACATCCAATCGAACACCTTTATATTCCGGGTGATAGACAATACTCTTTTCTTTACTCATTCCACCCGCTCGATGGGAAAACCTAACGCAAGTTCCAGAAATCTTTTACAGTTTTCTTCCTCCATCATCACTGCGCCAAACATGAAATTGTCCTTGAGCGTAAGCTCTTTTAATTGCTTCTTTCGCTTCATATATATCCTCCACAATGCAGAGGAATCCTATGAATAGATTGTAGCATATTACTTTAAGAAATACTATATCTTTCGCAGATCTCGACCAGCAATACTGGCAAGCTCTTTCCATCTTCATCGACTGCTAAGATCCCAATAAATAGTATATTTATCTTCTATTCTACTACAATAATTTGATTTATTTTTATAGGATTCCTCTGCTCTTCTTAATCTGATATTTTGCCTGATTCGGCCTGATTTGTGTTACAGTCACCAGATGCTGCAAAGCACTGACCCCCTGCAACATCCGGTCATAGATATGATAGATATTAATTATAAGAAATTACATTTTACATCTTTTCCAAAAACTCATCCAAGGATTCGGATCTTGCGGCTAATCTGTGCCACTTCTTCAACGTTTCCAGATCTTTTTCACTCGTAATCCTGTTCCGAAGTTCATCCGGGATCTCGCCCAGATTGCTCATTAGTTCTAATAACATTTCTAAAACAGCTTCTGCTTTTCCTTCTGCTATTCCTTCTGCTTTTCCTTCTGCGCGTTCATCCCTCAACATCTCTTCAAAGATCATAAAACGCTCCTCCATTTCACGATTGGATTTGATTCTGCGTATCGTATTCTGAAGCTTTTCTACAAAATCATCCTCAAAATCTGTTTCGCTTTCGCTCAAGTCAGCTTTCACAAAATTCAGGAAACTTACATGAAATTGTCCTTGAGCGTAAGCTCTTTTAGTTGCTTCTTTCGCTTCATATATATCCTCCACAATGCAGAGGAATCCTATGAATAGATTGTAGCATATTGCTTTAAGAAATACTATATCTTCCAACACCAACTTTCTTCTTACTTTTACATATTGCATTCTTATAAACCAACATGTTATCATAATTATAACAATTCTTACGGTTTCTTAATTCTATGTGTTGAAATTATATCATTGCGTTTATTTTGCAAAGGATGTGACGTATGACACAAATCAAAGAAATTCAACATCTATTACAATCCCAAGATCTATGGGAAACTCATTTTAGCATTAGGCCCAATCCTAATCAACGCGGGCAGTCAACTAGTTATTTCATCTATGACGAAACCGGCACTCCCATATATATTGCCAAATTTTTTGATTTTTTCAAGAACATCTCTATTCCTCCCAGTATCGATGTTCATTCTTGTCAACAACCAGAAGATGTCATAGATCAACTCGCTGATGCAGATGACTTTATGGACGATATCGGCAGTGTCTCAGATATGTTTTATTATCAGAAACGTTCTTTTACACGATATGTACAAGTTTGTTTGGAAGAGGATATTGGATTCCCCAGAATATTCGCGGTAAAGGAGAATCTTTTAATTCACTCACACTTTTATGGTCTATTAATAGAAGAAGCGATAAATGGAATTACTCTTGAAGACTATTTGAAATCATCCATTTCCAATGATGATAGAACCACTTTTGCGATAGATTTCTTATTCAAAATGTCCAACATCATAGAGAAGTTTGTAAAAAATGGGATTGTACACCGCGACCTTTCTCCCGACAACATTATGATAAGCAATCATCAATTTGTTGTGATCGATCCAGGAGTGGTGAAAATTATCAGCAGAAACACCACAGAACTTGGATATGTCATGGGAAAGCGTGCATACGCCTCTCCTGAACAGTATTGGGGACATGCTGTATATGCAGACTTTACCAGTGATCTGTACTCACTTGGATTAATCGCTTTTGAGATCGTGTCTGGAATAAATCCACTGGCATATTATATTGCCAAGAATCCAGCTCACCCGCACGAAGATATCATACACAAATTCGACCGAGAATTAGAGGACATCTTTTTCAAGCACATTGATGAATCAGAGACCAACCAACAATTATTTATTATCATTCGGAAATTATTACAGCCAGATAAAGCTTATCGTTTTAGTGATGTCTCCAGTTTTCAAGAGGCAATGAACGTATTAAAGGAGGGAATATAACCATGACAAAATTATTGGCTCAACACGGCACCGCAAAAGGGAAGAAGATGGATAACGCCATCACCAATCAATACTTATCCGGTGTAATATTCTCTCCAAGAGAAGAAAATCTTGAATCCATTAAAAAATATTATAACAACAGCTCTTTCCTATCACCTGAAACTACATTTCTTGATCCTCAACTATATTATTCCACTTTTGAGGGTAAGATATTTAAGCATCTAGAAGAAGGCATCTGCTACCCAAAGAATATCACACGGCGTGACTGGAGAAAGCAGACCCCTGAGCTAATGAATTACCTGGATATGCATGCTGAGAACTCTGCACTTCTTTCAGATTCTCTGATCACTCCGGGATTCTTTATTCAAAATCTGGATTGGCACTTTGACTATTCTATAGACATATATGAATATTGCTATGAAACTTACGCCTTTGAAAAATATTATTTAAACTTACTAATTTCCAATAATTTTTTTCATAGCAAATCAGATGTTGATGAGATGATTGAAGATCTTATCGATAATATTGACCACAAAGAGGGAATATATTTTTCCATTTGTCATGAAAAGACAGAAGAAAAAGACTATGAATATATAGATGCCCAGAACCTGGCAAATATTCTATATTTTATCTATTCGCTTAAAAATGCTGGTTTTGATATTATGGTTGGATATACCTTTTTAAATTCCATATTATTCGCCATGCTTGACTGTGAGTATGTGGCAAGCGGCTGGTTCAATAATATCCGAAAATTCAGCAGAGACCGTTTTGAGGAAATCGAAAGCACAGGACGAAGGAAGAAACGATACACCAGTCTTCCACTTCTCACTTATATTACTTTCGATAAACTTAATATAATTAGCGAAACGATTGATATCGAAGAATTACTTTCAGATTGTGACATTGACGAATACATGGTTGAAGACCAAGATACTATATCTTTCGTAGATCTCGAACAGCAATACTGGCAAGCTCTTTCCATCTTCATCGACAAGGTAAATCTCTGCCATAGCTTACCACAAAAAATATCATTTGTATTATCCGAGATCGCTTATGCCAAAGAATTGTACAATGAGATTCTCGATTCACTATCTGATGACCGAGAGACTTATAATCGGATCAAAGCAGGATCCAAACATCTAGACTCCTGGATCATGGCCATTGAGACCTTCAAAAAACGAATCTCCTTAATCTAAGAAGAAGCCGCTACGATGCGGCTTCTTCTTTATAAGCTTCACTTGAAATCACAAGATTCATCAGACGAATATATGGCTTCATAGACTCATTCTTTCGTGGTCTGATATACACCTTTACCCTGTCCTGTGAGACTCCAATCAATCCCAGATTAAAGGAAACTAACGTCTCACCATGCTTCTTTGCAATGTTCTCAGCAACATCCATCGGAAAAACCATATAACTATAATCTACATACTCTTTATTCATTCTCGCCTGGTACAGCGCTTTGCTATAGTCTGTCAGTTTTGCTTCGTATCCTGTAATAATAACCTTCGGAAATACAAAATTAACATTCCTACGATAATTATTACCCTCCCGAATGACCAGCTTCTCCCTTATCATCTCCGACATTGCTTTATGAAAAGTAGATTCACTCACACCCAGACCGACAAATAACTTCTCCTTTGACAGCAATCTCTTATTCTTAAGACGCATAAATATCTTAGCACAAGACGGTTTACTAAGAACTTGACACTGTTCCTTCGAAAATGGCAATGCGGTGTTATTTATCTCAACTAAATCAATATTACCCCAGCGGATCTTCATCTCATCAATCAGTAAGGTGCTCCTTCTAGATGAGTGTATTTTCCGAAATGTATCCACAAGGTCCTTTTCATAGCGGAATATCTTATTCATGGGAACACGTCCTTTCATAAAACCTCGTTATCTATATCTTTTATATCTTCTCTAGCAACCATACCTGTCACTTCCTGTAAAGTATATTCCTGAATATATAGCGCCAACCTAGAGGCCGCTTTACATTATCTCTCCAAATCATTCAATAAATAAACCGGCGACAAATCACCTCTATATCCATAATCAACATTTCCCACTTCATCTTTAAAAAGCTTATCATCAATACTACCCAAATCAGAAATGTCCTCAAAAATCTTCATATAAATCTCATTATAATATGGAAATTCTTTAATAACCATTGAATTAGTCAATAACCGTTTATCATATATTGTCGCCTCAAACGGTCTTAGAGTATTACCACTAAAACTACCTCTAACCAGATCTAATATTACTTTAGTTTGAGAAATGTGTCCCAATATTTCTCCATACGTTAACCAACTATTATATATAATTCTTTCTCTACTATATTTCTTTTTCTCCTCATCATTGGCTCCCATAATAAAGAAGGAGCATTTAACTCCACGGCTTTCCAAGGCATCATATATTTCCACAGCTTTCTGTAATCTTCCTCCATTCCACATCACACAAAATACATCGCTTTGTTCTCCAGCTACTTTTACTTTATTTACCTTTGAATAATATTGAAACGTATGTTTCCAGCCATATTGTTGTGCATTATTATGATCAAATGTGTAAACGCTATCGGAATAAGACGCTGCCTCAAGCATTTTAGTATAAAAAGAATCTTCTGAACTTGAATCAATCGAATCCAATAACAATAAAACAGTTTTACATCCTTTTCGTTTTAGTTCATTTATATAATCAGGTTCCCAAAAAGGAGATCGAGTAGTAATAGCATTTATTAGTACAATATCTCCTCTCGTCACCCCCCACTTTCTAAAGACGTAATGCATCCAACTACGAAAGAATGGATACCTAAGCTTCCGACAATTTGTAATGCGGTAGAATATCCGTTCAACCTTATGTTTTTCATAAAACTCCGAATAAGGAAACTGAATGACTTTCCCTGCATCAGCTAATATAACACCATACAATTCAACATTTTCCGTAATAATTAATGTCCCCATTTTTTAACTCTCTACTAGACTTCACTTCAAAAATCTCACCATTTCCTTTGCTACTCGTTTAATGATCGAATCGTGATAGAGATCATATATTTTATCTACACTGCCGTTAAGAATATATTTCCTAAGCTTCTTCTCATTAATGGTTTGCGGAATATATTTTTTTGCCCAAAATTGAACAATCTCATTTTGTATGGCATTCGAAATAATAGTTTTGGCCTCAATACCAAATACATTAGTAACCCTATTAAACAACACATTTATCATATCAAAATTAGATTTTATGTAATGATCTGTTGTGAAATCAAATTCTTTTCCGAACGTATTCCGATAATAAACCTCATCAGAAATATACTGAAAAATCTGTTTCTTGTAGAATTTAGATGATAAATGTTCAACATTTGACTCACAATATGCATTATAGATAACTTCTGGGAGTATTAAAAACTTCTTCGCTTTATTAAGACATTCAACTACAAAAATTCCATCTTCCCAGGTTTTTCGATTCTCGTCAAATTTAATATTGTTCTTAAATAAAAATTTACTACTATAACATTTATTCCAAACAAAATTCTTTATAAAGTGTGTGTCTTGCTCATATATGTTAAAATGCGTTGGGAGATACTTTTTCCGTATTGCAGACCTGTCTATAACCATTTCAGAACCATCGCCTTCAGGGATCCATGCTTTAGTGGGAGATTCATTATATCCATAAACGATAAAATCCGCATCACCACAAGTATTAAAACCTGTTCTTAAAACCTCTAAACTTCTCTCAGTTAATGAATTATCAGAATCCAAAAATATAATATAATCTCCAGAGGCTAATTTAATCCCTTTGTTTCTTGCCGTTGATACTCCACCATTTTCTTTCTCAATATAATATATTCTTTCATCCACATCCGCATATTTTTTACAGATTACACCTGTTGCATCTGTTGATCCGTCATCAATCAATAATAGTTCCCATTTGGAATAACTCTGTTTTACAACACTATCAATTACATCTGATATATTGTCTTCACGATTATATATTGGAACAACAATTGAAAATCGGGGTTCTTTTATATCTCTTCTGCTCATTTACCATCCTCTTTTTCCACTTACTTTTCGATATAACTGATACAGAAAATTCTTAATCTCCTGCACTGCATTTTCCTGCCTATTATATTTTATAGTATATTCTTTTACAGCATCATAATCATCAAAAATATTTTCCGAAATCGGAATAAAGCCATCTCGGGTAATCAAATAATTTAATGAATCTGGCGAGATTAGTATCGGAATTTCCCTACGGAAATGAATATAAGCGAATTCTTCTCTAATAACCTTCTTTCCCCTCAAATATATCCTATAAGTTAAGCCATTAAGAACAGCAAAAATCTGATAAGGATAATTACTTGGTGCATATTTTAATCCCCATGTATCTAGCAAAAAGTGTAAAGTTTTTTTGTCTACACATCTCATTCTCCAATAAAAAATATCGATATCCGCAGCCCATTTCCCACTATAAATTTTCAATCCATTTGACAAAAATTTTATATTTGCATCGCGTTCATCAAATCCGATATTATAATCTGAACAAACAACCTTCTTCCAATCCACTGTATTTTTTACATCCATAAAGAATGCCTGGTTACATACATCTACATTTCTAACAAAGCAAAGATGTCCCATCCAATTAATTTTATCGTATATTGAATAATTTATTTTTTCTAGAAATTGAGCAATTTGTCCATATATTACATCTACATCACCAAATCCCCAATATTCATAATCTGTAAGGTAATCCGAAAATATTGTCCCGTAAAAAGGCTTCAAATCACATAATTTATATGCTTTCGTTATCGGAATCTTTATTTTCAACTTTTCTTCAGCTAATGCTCTAGTTTTGTCCAATGTTGTCTGATGCCAAATGATATTTTTTTTCAAATCAATTTCATGTGGGATGGGGCAATCAGTAAAAAACAACCAATCAACATCCGGATTTCGAATACAACTGGATAAAAATAAAGATATGCTTTTTTTGAATTGACCGAAATATACTATGACTACTGCAAATTTATTACTCATTTTACACTAGCTCCTTGTCTTTTGGGGATGTGCTTTTAATAAACTTTTTATTTTAAAATAATATGCCTGCAATTTAATTAAGTGAGGACAATATTCTACCAGCATCGCTTCATATCGATCTCTGCCCAGAATTTCATATAAAGTTGTAAAAGCTTTTATTATTCCGATTTTATACTCTTCAGGAACCTTTGAATATACCTTATCCTTTCTGGCTAAAATTGCATAAAGACTTTTTCTAATTAATGCACTATTTTTTGCATGATTTTCTAAATTTGTCATGCCTCTTTCATGAAAATATTTCTCTCGTTCATACAGTGCTTGTAGAACATCGTATCTTTTATTTGTAAACTTTGTATGAGTTATCCCTTCCGGATTACTAAAATAATAGTATAAATGTTCCCTTATCAGTACCAGTTTTTCAAACTCAAAAAGAATTTTATATGTAACAAATTCATCTTCATGAATCCGTCCAACAGGATATCTTATACTCTTGAAACAATCTCTATGATAAAGTTTTCCCCAGGCTAAAATAAAATTAGTATTGTTTTCAAAATAATAATCTTCTGTCTTAATAAAATCAATCAAAGGTTTCTTGATTAATGGGTATTCTTTTTGCTCATTTGTTCTTACAAACTCGCAGATACTTATTTTCCCCCGCCTGTTGACGGCCCCATTGTAAAGGAATTCTAAATAATTAGGATGTATCCAATCATCGCTATCTACAAATGTAATCCATTGACTATCACTGTTATCGTAAAGCCAATTTAATCCAGCATTACGGGCAGCAGATACTCCTCCGTTAGCCTGATTCAATACAATTACTCTTTTATCTTTCTCCGCATATTTATTGCAGATATCTCTACTATTATCAGGTGACCCATCATTAACAAGAATAAGTTCAAAATCCTTGAACGTTTGTGACAAAATGCTATCTATACATCGCGACAAATATTTTTCAACTCTGTATACTGGTACTATTATGCTAATAACTGACATACAACACCTCTCCTCAGATCATTTTCCTGCTGTTCGATCATTCTTTTAACCATACCATAACACTTAAGGGCTGTAAAAACACTTTGTAAATATCTGGATTTCTATTACAACTTTCTAAAAATACTTTCTAATCTTTTTATACCATTCATAACTATCCTTTTTATTCGGTAATACCAAACTTTTTTGGGATTTCCCAATACATAATAGTCATAATGTTCCCAAAATGAAAGTATATTCTCTTTTTGAGCCAATCTAAGCACACTCTCATATTGCTTTTCAAAATTTCTTCCTCTCATTTCATCAACATTTTCTGTTTTATCTCGAAAAGCTTTTAAATGCCATTGCGCAGAATTTAAAAAAGTAAGCAAAGCCTTATGATACACTATATCCAATCCTCTCTCTTTAAAAAAAAGAATTCTTGCCCACTGTGCATCATATTCATCAAACCATTTTTGCAATGTTAAATTACCAGTAATCCCTTCCCTATTCATATAATAATAATAGAACTTACTTTCAAACACCAACACTCTTTCTGATTTGTAGAACAAAAGATGGATTATAAACTCATCTTCAAATATCCTCCCTAACGGAAACTTTATGCCTTCAAATAATGTCCTTTTGATTAGCTTTCCACATACGGAAATATATCTCGTATCATAACGATTATCATATATTCTTTCAAGTGCACATATCCCCGAAATCATTTCAAAATCCCCATATGTACCATTAAATACTATCTCTGAATCATCTTGAAATCTTTCAAAATTACTTACTACAATTTCTGAATTATTTTTTTTTATACAATTATAAAAAATATTCAAAGTATTTGGATGAATCACGTCATCCCCATCAACAAAAAAAAGATATTCACCTTTTGCTGCATCTATTCCCGCATTTCTTGCAGAAGATAACCCGCCATTTTCTTTGTGAATCACCGAAATGCGTTCATCACTTTTGGCATATTCATCACAAATATAGGCGCTATTATCTGGACTTCCATCCTCTACTAAAATCAATTCATAATTAACAAATGTCTGATTTAATATACTATCTATGCAGCGGCAGATATATCTTTCTACATTATAAACTGGCACAATTATACTTACAGGAATCATTTACTTCATCCCCTTCATAAAATTCTTCCATTTTTCATACTTCTCTTTTCCCAATAGTTGCTTAGCTAACCTATTCGGCAAATGGAGCCAAAAATCTCGTCTTTCATTCGCCTTTCGAATCTTCTTTCTTTTTTCCTGTTCTTTTTTTGATTTTCGTCCATCCAACTAGATGAAAACCAATGAATTGATATTGTCTTCAGTGAATGTCGATATTTTCCAGTATTATAATCAATAGGACACATATAAATTGACGGTAAAATTTTTATTCCATTCTCTAAAATCTGCATTTTATCATTTTGCTGCAATCCATGTTTTAAAAATACTTTTGTATTTCAACTTGGGCAAGTTTATCTGGACTTCCATCGTCAACCAGAATCAATTCAATTTCTTGAAAAGACTGTTTTAATACACTGTCGATGCAACGACATATATAATCCTCTACATTATATACAGGAACAATTATACTAATTTTGGGTGACATGTTCCTCTCCTTCTTCATTAAATATTTCGAATGCTGATTTTTTTGGAAATGCACATTGCATAATATTAGATATTCTGGTTTTTAATATCTCAAAATCCGCTTGCTTTATATTCCTCGAATCATTAATACAAATCATCCTGTATTCTTTTTCCAAAACTGCCCTTGAGATATCATCTATCTGACTTTCTAACGAAGCAAATACAGCACCATAATAATCAGCAGAAACCGGATAAAAATATCCATCCAAAATATCCCAAATTGAAAATACCTGATGCATAATGTCTGTTGGCATTCGAAAACGGTGCATACTAGTTTTATTCAACTCATCAGGGATCGTATTCCACACTTTTTCAAATGTTTTTTTTCTAAACGGGCATCCCAAATGAGAAAAATACATTCCTTGAATATATGATTCTTCATATGCAATCATATTATATTTTAAAGCTTTTCCATATTCTCTAGAAAACCATTTTTCAGGATTATTCTTGATAATGCCACTTATTTTTGAAGAAAAAAAATCATTTACAATCCCCAAAACACTAAACAATTGATGCTGAAATGAATCATTTTCTCTATGATTTTTAAGAGGATAGGCAATCCCGCAATATTTTGGCATTCCATTAACAAAAAAATCGCTTGGCAAAACCGGCTTTGTCAAAAACACGTCATCATTAAAATAAACAAACTTTTCACTTAATCCAGATATCCTATGAATATTCAATTCAATTGGTATGCTGCTAAAAGTAGGAAGATATTCTGATGGAATAAAATCTTTATGATTCACAACAACCAACTTATCTGATTCTGTATTTAGCCATTGTGGAATATGACCACATGTTACTAAATAAACTTTATGAACCCAAGGGGCATATTTTTCAACAGCTCTAAACCAATATTTAAATAAATCCCAATTCCGATACCTTTCTTCTCCATTATCATCTATAACTTGCGAAAACTGTTTGCTTTCATAATATTGCTTTTGTTTTTCCCACGAGGAATCGGTTCCATCAACCCATGTCACAACAAAATCAATAGGATCATTACTAAATCTGTCGGCATAATGTTTTTGGGATTTTATATACCCCTTTATCAAAAGTCTTTTTTTATTAACTTTATAAATAAAATTATTTAATAGTGTCAACATTTCCACCTCTAAATACAATAAGAATTTAATTATTCATAGTTTTTTAACAAAACAATTTGTGGATTTGGCAAATGAATATGTCCCCAGTTTTTAACATTCCAATTCATTTTAATCTCTGCATTCATCATTGATTTTTCAAAACATAAACCTCTTACAAAATCAATATCTTGATTATTTCCCATAACGTCCTTATTAAAAAATGTATACTTCATTCTATATGTTGACTCCATAAACCCAGATACATCAAGTTTGAGAACCAAATCAACAATATCATCTCGATTTCCAGAATAAAAATCATACATTATATATGTAGCTATGACAATATCATCTAATGTACAAATCTCAATTCTCAACCCGATCTCTTCGACATCAAAAAGATTAATCCAACGCAAATGTAACTTGAGTATTTCGTCCGCTTCAAATACAATGGACTCTTTTCCTATATATTCTGCAAGAAGTAATTTAAGACGCTGGTTTATAAGCCACTGAGGCCTTTTATAATTCGTAAAATTCATAGACAAACAATCATTACGTTCTGAATTCATATATATACTAATAGCTTCTTCCACATCTCCCTCAAAAACTATTCTGCCTCTATCCAATACAACACACCTATTACATAGCTGCCTTATTGTATTCATATTATGGCTAACGTAAAGTATCGTTCTCCCTTCATTTTCAGCCACATCCTGCATTTTCTTCAAGCATTTTTGCTGAAATTTCATATCTCCAACAGCCAATACTTCATCCATTATCAATATTTCCGAATCTAAATGCGCTGCTACAGAGAATGCCAATTTCACATACATTCCGGAAGAATATCTTTTTACTGGCGTATCAATAAATTGGCTACATTCTGAAAACTCAATAATATCTTCAATTTTTCTATCTACTTCTTCTTTGCTCATTCCAAGAATAGCACCGTTAAGATAAATATTTTCTCTCCCTGTCAATTCCGGATGAAACCCTGTTCCCACCTCTAGCATACTACTAATTCTTCCATTAATATATACCGTTCCTTCTGTAGGTGCTGTGACACGAGATAGAATTTTCAACGTAGTAGATTTTCCTGCCCCATTTCCGCCAATGATTCCAAGACGTTCTCCTTTTTTCACCTCAAAACTAATACCATTCAAGGCCATAAAACAGCCTTTTTTAGTATCAATAGTTGTACCTATTTTTGTATTTGGATCTTCTTTTCCTCTTACTCTCGCCCACCAACTTTGTATATCGCCTTGAAGTGTACCGCCACCAATGACACCCAATCGATATCTTTTTTTAACATTATCCACCTTTAATGCTAATTCATTTTCCATAATATTGCTCCTATACTGTATCCATAAATGTTTTTTCCACTTTATTAAATATTACTATACCAATAAAAAGTATTATTAATGTCACCAAACCACTTATTCCTAGATAAGGAATTGAAAATGTTCCATGCCCAGTATATGCATAACGAAATGCTTCAACGATCGGTACTACTGGGTTCAGCATAAGCAAACTTGCCCATTTTTCTGGTAATGAAGAAACAGGAAAAATAATCGCACTACCATACATCCATAATTGAACCCCGAAAGTTACAAGTACTGCTAAATCTCGATACTTGGTGGTTAATGCAGAAATAATAATCCCACATCCCATACCTAACAATGCCAACTCACATACTAAAATCGGTGTAAGAAGTACCATTACATTAGGTTGTATTACTCCATTTAATGTATAATAAAATACTGCAGCCAAAAATATTACATATTGCACTCCAAATGAAATCAATCCTGATATTACAATTGAAATTGGAGTAACAAGTCTTGGAAAATACACTTTTCCAAACACAGCGGCATTTGCAGTAAAGGTGTTTGATGTTTTAGTAAGACACCCCGAAAAATATAACCACATAGTATTACCTGCCATATAAAACAGAAATTGAGGCATACCATCTGTAGAGATATTTGCAATATTCCCAAATACCAAAACTTGCATTAAAGTTGTTAAAATCGGATTAATAATAATCCAAAGCGGTCCTAAAATCGTTTGCTTATACATTGTTTTGAAATCACGTTTTACAAACATAATTATTAGATCCCGATACTGCCACAGCTCTTTTAATTTTAAGTCCAACAATCTATTTTTCGGTTTAATAACCGTTGTCCATTCTTGCATTACTAATTCCTTTCTTTAAATAAAATTCCCCTTACAAACGCTTTAAACCATTTGGGAATCATAGCTCTTATTTTTCTTGCAAAACTAATTTTTGCAAGTCTCTTCTGATACCACTTTTCGATTTGTTCATATCCCTGCTTTTGCAATTCCAAAACAATATTTCTTTCATCTTTCAGATGGGATGCTTCTCTAAGTTGTGCATTATATTTAGAAGCCTGCTCATAAGTAGACTCCCACATCATTATACCTTGTCCATACTTTTCTACCAACTGTTTTCCTTGTTGATTGTTCATAATAAGACAAGAAGCACCCTTTCTTTCATCAATTTCTCCACCATTTTCAATTAAATATTCCGGATGTATAAGATCAATACACCAATAATCTCCTATGGTAATATCCCCTTGACGATACTCAGAAGCAAATGGACAGCTATAACAGTTTTCTCTATATGTATAGGAATTTAAAAACATCTGGTAATATGAAGACTCTTCTGGTTCAAAATATTTCTCAGTTTGAGCTCCATACTCATCTTGTAAAACTATCTTTCCATATAACTTCCAACCTTGACTCTTGTCACGGAATTTAAATTCGATTATTTTTTTCTTTTCCCTTTGTTCTACAAATGCTAAATAATCATGAAACATTTGTATACTAGGCACTCCATGACAAACCACCTCTACTGTATATAAGTTTTCATACTCTTTTTGAAGGTATCCTTTTAGCCCCATAATTTGGCAAGGTGTTCCGCTAAACAACACACTTATATTCTCATGAAGTTTTTCTTTTACATCTACATAGATATTGCCCAACTCACTCTGAACATATTTAGATCCTTTAAGCTTTAACAAATCCCTTTGTTCTGTGACACAAATATGCTTTGGTATTAATTTTTCTCCATCGTAAAGCATTGCACATCCATATACAACACCACCTTGTGCCAATACCGATTGTGCCAAGCTTGCGAATAATCCACCAGACGCAGATTGTATCAAATCCGTATCTTTTGCATATGCTGCATATGTTTCTCCCAAAGATTTTTCCCATGTAGTTTCTTTAAAGTTACATACTTTTAGGCATTTTCCGCAGTCAACACATTCTGCTTCGTTTATTTCAGGATATATGAATCCATCTGCATTTTCAACCATACAAATTGCTTTCTTAGGACAGCTATGATAACATGCACCACATCCACAACACTCTTTTTCGCTTTTGATTAACTCAATACTTTGCATTTATTTTATACCTACTTTAATGCTTTTTTAATTGCTTCAAGTTTCTGATAACCATATTTTTCATCTGGCTCCAAAAAAGCTCCTTCTCCCCATTCATTCCATGCATTGATGAAAATCATTGGCTTCTTCTCTTCCTCTGCCCGCTTCACAAGCCGCTTCATATATTCTCCAAATTTTTCAATAGAAAATCCTTCATACATGACTCCATGCTTATTTCTCGGGGTATTATCCCAATCTACAAAAGCTCCTGGAAGAAATTCCCTTGTCCATTGATTATTTAGAATCTTTTCCCATGTTTCATCGTAAAAAAACATCGAAAGATTCTGTGGTTTTCCCCAATTGGATCCACACTTACTCTGTCTGATCCTACGATAGTTAGATACTGCTTTCTCACCCAGAGTCTTTCTAAGCAATTCTACTTTTTTTGCAGTCCCCGGACGGCCTAGTTTTTCTACATTTCTTGAATATACCGGTTCAAAACCGATACGATAATCAAATATATCATTTCTATAATACATATCTGCATAGTACATCGGAAATTGAAACGCACAGCAAAGTCCCGGCAATCCTTCTTCCTTTGCCCGTTTTCGGAAATACGCCACCATCTGCTGCAGATCTATGATCTGTTCCGGCTTGTAAATAATAAGCAGCGGTTTTCCATGTACTGTAATATAGCGCTCATCACGAAAAAATTGCACAAAATACTGAAAATGCTTTTCCCAGTCTTCCCGACTTCCATAGTCTTGTTCCATGATAACTTCCCGATTACCGCCATCCCAGTTCTTGCTCCAGTTTTCATTAGCCCAACAAAAGCAGAACGGGATATCTATCTCTTTATTTTTCAGCATTTGTTCTGCTGGTTTTTCAAGCAATTGTCTCCCGCCTTTGAACCAATAATGATAATAACAAAAGCCAAAGATCCCATATTCTTTCGCAAGCTTTGCTTGCCAGATCTTCACATTATCATCCATCAAATTATAATAATTATGATTCAGAGGAATCCTCGGCTGATCATGTCCCTCAAAAAGTGGTTCCGCTTTCTTAACATTTGTCCACTCGGTGAAACCTTCTCCCCACCATTCATCATTTTCCGGAATCGTATGAAACTGAGGTAAATAAAACGGAATAATCTTAACCCCTTTATTATCAAATACTTCTGCCATATACCCTCCTGCAGCCTATTTTCGCTGCTCCATAAATTCTTGATAAACCTCATCAAGACATCTTTTTTGTACCATAGGAACAAAAGTGTCTGTAAGTTTTCGCTGCCATTTTGCAATCTTTATAAGTCTATCATATCGTAGCGAACGTAATTTATAAAACTGCTCTGCACCTTCCAGACCATATCGTTTCCAAAAATAAGTCAATGTACCATTCATTCTCATCCGAAATTGTCTTTCACTAAATTCATCTTTGTTTTTTAATGTTGCTCCCTCAAGATGGATAATTTTTGATTCTGGTAGATTCATAATCGAATATCCTTTTTCGGTAATTCTCCATGAAAGTTCTTCTTCTTCACAATACATAAAAAAATCCGGATCAAACCCTTGTAATTCCTCAAATAAAGATTTTTTCATCATCATATCAGCACCGAAAATATATGCTACTTGTTTAGGCTCATTAGAATAATTAAATTCTTGATTAAACTGCACTGTTCCCTTTTTTAATTTATTATCCAGTTTTTGTCTGATTTTCGCCCTTATAATTTCCTTCCAAGAAGCTTTCTTTTTTTCTGTATCTAATCCGTCAAATTCCATACAATAAGATGGCAAAGGCTTCATATCTGGTGAATATAAATTACCGCCCACCACTCCTATTTTCTTACAATCTTTTATATATTTATAAAGCAGCAAAATAGAATTATCGATTATAAGCGTATCTGGATTTAAAAGAAATAAATATTGTCCGGCAGCTTTTTTTGCCCCCAGATTATTCGCCTTTCCAAAGCCAAGATTTTGAGGAGACGAAATCACTGTTATCTTTCTGCCAAAAGTCTCTTCCAATTTTTCTACAGAGTCATCCCCTGACGCATTATCCACAATTATAATTTCATATTTTAATCCAGTTGTATTATCAAAAACCGAATGAACACAATCAATTACCATCTGCGCCGAACGATAATTAACAATTATGATAGATACATCCATTTATTATTCCTCTCAGATTATTATGCAAAAAGCATCTTCTTTTTCAATATTTGTCTTAATAAATTCCTTCCGCGAAAATAGCCATAAATAATTTTATACCACCCTTTCGTATAAAGCCAGGCAATCATTGACATTTCATTTTCTATTTTAACATTTTCCAGATATTGATGCAGACCATTAATCGATTCCAATTTCATAATTGCATTCTGAAAATCAAGCCAACAATTCTCATTATTAAAAAACGAAAACAATAATGTCAAAATACGATTTTTAACCATATTTCTTGCCGTTTCAGACAAATCAACTTTTTCTTCGGCAATACAAAGCAGTTTAAGCTGGTTAGAAATAAAATCCCATATAGGAGGTATTCTTTTCCCCGCAACATGATAATACTGATAATCTACATTCGGAATAAAACAAAAACTACCGCAACACTCATATACAGATATACAAAATTCCAGATCTTCCTGAGAATACATATCCGTTCTGAAACGCACGTGATTTTTTTCTATAATATCTGCCCTAAAAATTTTACTACAAATATATCCGAATTGTTCCGTTTTCAGACATATAGCCTCCCATACATCTTTATCATGCATCCCTTCCAATAACGGTTTACAAATATTTATTTCTCCATTTTCTTCTATTATCGAAATTCCTCCAATGATAACGTCACAATTTGTTTCTTTAATAGTCGTTACATATTCTTCAAAAAATGTAGGATTTATTATATCATCAGCATCTACAAACATTATATATGAACCATGAACTTCTTGAAGTCCTGTATTTCTTGCCCTTGAAACTCCTCCATTTTGCTGGTGTATTACATGTATTCTTTTATCCCGTTTAGAATATAAATCACATATTTTCCCACTTTCATCCGTTGAACCATCATCAATCAAAATAAGTTCGTACCTTGAAAATGACTGTTTCAAAATAGAATCAATGCAATTTTCCAAGGTTGCTTCTACGTTATATACCGGAACAATAACACTTAAATCTACTTTTATCATAGCATCGCAATCAAACTGCTTACCTTTCCTTTTATTAAAATCATAATTATTTTTTGTTTCCAGGATACGTCAAATTTCTCTAATTTTAGTGGCACTGACCGAATAACAGAATCATTCAACATTTTTTTGCAGTATCTATATCTTTCTGAATACTTCGACAGATATTTCCTCTCATTCAAAGCAAGCATAATGCAAAACCACCGTAAGTAATATAATTCCTTTTTAAAATCATACGTTTCATCACCTGCAAAATCCCTTTCACAATATTTAATCAGACTTTTACAGGAATCCCATCTGCCTTCTCGAAAAGATTTGGAGATGGAATCCGGATTATAGAAATAATGATATATACCCGGTCTATCAATAAAATAAAACTTTTCTGCAGCACGCACTACATTAGCACTAAAAATCAAATCTTCACTAAATATCACTTCTTCATAAAATTTCAAGTCATTCTCTCGCAAAAAATCTGTTCTATATAATGACCCCCAAGCTCCTACAATTGCTCCCATTGTCAGTTGAGAGGTTGCTAACAGCCGAGGATATATTTCATTCACAATTCTCTTTTTATCGTATAACCCTTCCTGTAATTCTCTTATCTCTTCTACCATGCAAGGAGCATTTTCTTCCATTCCTGGCCATCCACTTCGAATAGCTCGATATCTGACAAAATCGACTTGATACTTCTCAGCAGTTTCATATAATGTCTGCATACCATCTTTTTCAAGCCAATCATCACTATCTAAAAAGAAAATATACTTTCCAGTTGCAATGTGCATTCCATCATTCCTTGCAGATGCCAGTCCGCCATTTAACTTATGAATAACTTTTATTCTAGAATCTTCTTTTGCATATTCATCACAAATCTTCGGGCACTGATCTGGGGAACCATCATTAACTAAAATGATTTCCAAATCAGAAAGTGTCTGTTCTAGTACGCTCTCCACACAACGTTTTAGATATTTTTCTACTTTATAGATCGGTATAATTATCGAAACACTAGGAGTTTTCATTTTCTTTCGTTATCTCCATCAAATATTCTATAGATTTATCTCGTTCTTCCTTCAGAACTTGATCCACCTTTCCCCAATCAATAGGTTCAACTAATTCAAATTCTTTTTCTGTTGAAATCATTCTATCTTCCAAACCCACCAGTTTTAACAAATCCATCATACGAAGATTAATATTTTCATTCCGCTTAACAACAAAAAATTCTTTATGAAAAATCAATGAAAATACTGTGGCATGAAAAGAATTTGAAATAATCAATTCTGAATTATATATTACTTCTAAAAACTCTAATGGACCTGGATATTTTAAATTCTCATCAGAATAGTCTACTTTAAAAAAACTGATAATCTTTGCCTCTAATTTTTCTTTAGCTATAAGACTAATTTCTTTCATAAAATTATTTCGGTCAAAATCGTATACAAATATTTTTTTTGACGGTTTTTTGATTTTTATCATCTTTTTCCATTGTTCTTCTGTTAATAAGAATACCGGATCCAGTACTACTTGCCCTTTTATTCCTATGTCATCTAACAACTTTACAGCACTTTTTTCACGAACAGATATGTTATCAAAATCACTTAACCAGTCTTTCACCCTATTCTTCCATTCATGTGCAATAGTTTCTGTAGAAAAGCTTGCTGCATAAGAAGCTTTTTTTGTGCCCTTAGGTGCAAACGCCAGATAAAAAGCACCATCTTTTCCGTTCTGAAAAAGTGTATTCCAAATTTGATCACTTCCCGCAATATACAAATTTGCTAATGGCGGATTTTGTTTTAACTCTTCTAAACTGCAATATCGCACCGTCAATCTCAAATAATCTTCTCGAAATTTATCAAACTTTTTCTTTCCTGAATGTTCCAACAATCGCTTTGGAAATTTTAAAATTATATAAATAATCTTAAATATTAAAAAATTTTCATATTTCGGATTATCTATCGCTTTGAAATTATATCTCTTACTGAGATAATCTGGTTTATAATCTATAATTTCAACATCATGTCCCTGCTGTAAGAGATATTCTGACAATGCATATGCCTGCAGACTTGCTCCTGCATTATAAACATCATGACATGTAATCGTTTTAATTTTCATTCTAATTACTCTTTTCACATAATTCTCCATATGTTTTTAATGTAACACCATATTTATTCAATGTTTGTTCTAAATCTATTTCTTTAAATAATTGATATTCCTGAACTCGATGCTGCCAAGTTGGATTAAACAAATGAATCTCATCCGAATATATACTCGGATGTATATGTAACTCCGTAATCCCCTCCTCAATATTAGCCAAAAAATTCTCAAAGCATTTCTTTTTATCTTCCAAGTTCGGAACTTTTGTGGCATTAAAAGGAAAAGAATATACATAATCTACAAATTTTAATTTTGTGCATTTTAATAATATTTTGATTATCGGAGTAATTTTTCTTCCCGTCCAAATTTCAAATAAATTATCAATTGGTTTTACTTTTCTTGCAAAGCGTATTCCTCTAACACTTCTATCATTGACTCTTTGATAAGCTTTCACTACTGCCACATATCCTTTTAAGCGCAAACCCGGTACTACCGTATACATATGATTATCAATATGAGTAAAATTTATATTATCCTTGAGGATTTTCTTATATTGTTCTTCACATTCCTGCACAAGTTCTGAATATTTTACATGCGCTTTTATTTGATTTATGTCTTGATATAAGTTTCCATTCTCATCTTCCAGCGTCTTCGCATGAGTTAAACTTCTATAGAGTAAAGGATTTTCTGCATCAAATCCATCTCTCGTAACAGCCAAATGTATACCAATATCTTGTAAATCATTTTCTCTAATCATCTGTACTGCTTCATCATAATATATTCCATTAGCCATTAACGATGTAGATGAAATTTTCCCTGTTTTTAATAATTCTAAAATTGCTCTATTTGCCTCATGTGACATTCCAAAATCATCTGCATTAATTATTAAATATTTCATCACTTTTTCCTTTAAAACACTTTTCTTCCTTTTTTGTGAAATCTATCGCATCACAATATTGCATATAATTTTTCAACCTCTTTATTATTTACAAAATTATTTTTCTCGCAATATTCACAAAGGGCCTTCATCTTTTGAGAATCATTTAAAATTTTCGCAATTCCTTTTGCACATTCTTCATGATCCATCGGAACGATCATACCATCTACCCCATCCTTTAATTGACTTTTTGCTGTTGCATAATTCGTAATAACCACAGACTTTCCCAGCACCTGTGCTTCATGTACACTGACGCAATTTCCTTCATATCTGGACGGCTGTACATAAAGATCACATGCTTTCATATACGGATATGGATTTATTTTCTTTCCAAGAACGATCACATGATCTTCCATGTTTGCTTCTTGAATCTTTTCCCGAATCAGCGTTTCATCCGGCCCAAAGCCAATCAAATACCATTTGATCTTTAGTCCCGTCTTCATCAATCGACTACAAATATCCGGAACGCTGTCAAAGTTTTTTGCATTGCAAAATCTTCCGACGGATAAGAGCCTGATACTTCCGTCTTCCGGCATTTCTTCGGACACGTCGAATGCATCTGCCTGTTCTTTGATTAATTCTGCAGGAATGATATTGTCTATGCGAATGATTTTGTCTTCTAAGCCAGGAAATTTACAGCAGAACCCTCTGGTACATGCATCTGATATTGACACAATATGATCATAAGCATCCCACATTTTTAATTCGGACTCTTCATCTATCTCAATATTCGAATAATCTGTATGAATCCATGCAATTTTTTTACTGGCATTTACTTTTTCAGTAACAAAATAATGCGGTGTCAGAAAACTGATTGCAAGATCATAATCTTTCTCATTTATTTTCGGCATATATTTGCGTGTATATTTATGGCTATACTCCAATTCCACACCATTATCCACTGGAAGGGAATTCTGTCGAATAAACTTTTGGGCATTTCTTTTTCCATTTATACGTCCAAGCAATACATCTGCTCTTTTCTTTTTTATCACATCTGCTATCGGTACTGCCAGACAGGTATATGCTCCTATTTCAGGCAATAAATGCACTTGTTTTGGAAGAAACCTGAGCAATTCACCCTGGTGTCGCATCAGAAAAAGATCTATCTCATACTTTTCATAATCCAAACTATTTAACAAACCCAACAGAGCCCTCTCTGCACCCCCAAGCTCTAATGCATGGGAAAATATCAATATCTTTTTCATTACTTTCTCTTCAACCACTCAAAACAGTCCACTCCAAATACTCTGTGAAATGGCTGTGTTATTTTACTTCTTATAATTGATTTTCTATCCAGCCAGCTTTTTGCATACCAATGAACGGAATAGGTATTCTTTGTCTTTCGCAGCTTTCCTGTTGTATCATCATAAGGATTGAAATACTCTACCGGATATATTTCTGCCCCTGATAGATTCTGACGTTTTCCATCTTTCACAAGCCCCACTGACACAAGTGCCTGCGTGTTCAGAGTGGGACACGTCACTGTTCCTTTTGTTCCATCTAGAAAACAGTCATACGCTCTTTTTAACACCTGCACTAATTTATGATGAGCAACCGCTCCAAATCCAACTCCTGTATTGATATACTCATCATTTTCAAACCCAAAGAAGGCTTCATTTTCTAAAAGGTCATCTATATTCCTGATTACCTCTACATCTGTATCAAAATAAATTCCTCCATATTCTTCAACAATCACTAATCTGGCATAATCACTAAGGAATGCATATTTTTTTTCTTCAATACACATCTTAGTATATCCATTTTGATTTACATCAAAATTTGTTTCATTCCATTCTATTATTTCAAAATCTGGGCAATATTTTTTCCAGCTGGCGATACACTTTTTCGCTTTTTCTGGTTTTTCATTACCTCCAAACCAACAATAATGGATTTTTTTTGGAATCATATCTCTATCCCTTTATCTAATCTCTTTTTATGCAACATATCGTAGAGCTTTATTGGTAACATTCCCACAAGAATTGGTCGTAATGCATAGACAATCATCCACAGTGGCAATTGTAATGCTTTTACCAGATATAACTTAACGGCTGCTTCGTTTAACCTGAATTTAAATTTACGTCTTGCATAAGCATTTCTGTCATCCCTCATCTGATACAGCGGGAGGTGGATATTCTTTCCTTTATATCCGGCAGCATACATTCTCACCCAGAGATGATAATCCTCTACCCGAAGTGTCCATGATTTTTCCGAATATCCGCCGACTTTCATATAAGCTTCCCTTCTTACCATGCAAGGTGCGTGACAAAAGGGGGATCCATGCACAAAATCTCGTTTCGTTGGATATTGCGGATGACTAATTCTCCCCCATCTTCCAGTTTCATCAAAGAATTCCATATCCGTACTTACAATGGAGATATCTGACTCCCTCTCAAGGATTTCTAACTCTTTTTCAAATCGATTGGGAGCGCAGAGATCATCTCCATCCATTCTAGCTATATATTCACCTTTTGAATTTTTCAAACATTTATTTAATGTATAATTCAGTCCTTGATTTGTTTGATTTTTTAATAAAATTATTTTTTCTGGGTATGCTTCTTGATAACGCCGTGCAATGTCATATGTCCTGTCTGTAGAACCGTCATCACATAAGATTAATTCCCAATCTGCTACTGTTTGTTCCAAAATGGACACAATTGCAGCCTCTAAGGTAGTCTCACAATTATAAATTCCCATAATCACAGAGATTTTTACAGATTTCACCATATCTATACCAACCTCCATGTCAACTTCACCTGATAAAAATAAAATACAAAATAAGCAAACAGCATAAACAAATATATTATTTTTACAGATTTCTCACTAAACATATGCTCAATCTCCCACGGCAGCAAGATATAACTATACAGAGAAAAATAAATCGGCAGTCTTCCAATAAAGATTCCACTGGTAAACATAGACACAACATAGAATCCCACCGAAGCAATTGACATATTTGTACACAGATTGATCACTGGATCATCTGCATATTTAATAAAGCGTAATCCTACCAGAGACAGAATAGATGGAATTGCATATACCAGAACTCGGATAATATTCGTTCCATCATCTTGCCACTCCTGCCAGTCAGACACGACATTCTTGTACTGTGTCTCCGCCAGAAGAGTATCCAGAATATCTGTAAACTCTCCAATAAATATTACTGCTACAATAACCGCTATGATAAATAATATTGTCTTCTTATTCCACGCTTGTCCCTGAGCAATGAATATAAACGGCAATACCAGGAGCGCACTTCCATGAAACAATGCCGCAAATAATACGATCAGCACCGCCGGTACATATTTCTTTTTCAAAATATACTCAAATGCAAAGAATGTTATGGTCACCGCCGTAAACTGCCGGATTCCGTTGAACATCCATGAGATATAGTCTGTCGATGCAACGAACAGAAAAAAAGTGACGATATAATTGGATGAATATTTTCGATATACTTTTATCAGTAATACCACCTGAATCAGGGCCAGAATTATAAAATATACATTTACATTATCACTGATCAGATCCTTAATGACTGCAGAGAAGAGGTAGAATCCTTTATCCTTTTCTATTGTATCTATATAAGAAGGGATATTTCTTAAGCCACTTGGGATTTCTTGAAACATCTTCATATAGGCTCCTGTATCTCCCACGTAACCACGGAATCCACTCCAGATCACCAAAGGCAGATAGATCAGGAATGCCCACAGTGGATAATACCTTTGTACTTTTTCTCCACACACATATTCTGTTCTCTGCACTTTGGTGCACAGCCCGATCATCCAGGCTACCGCCACCCACACTAATATCAGATAATAGTTCGACATGTCTTTTTTACTACCTTTTCTTTATCATATTGCTCTTCCATATATTTTCTTCCGGCCCTTCCCATGACTTCTCTTTCTTCTTTGGAAAGTTTCAGGAAGTCTTCCATTGTATGCAGAAGTGCGTTCCTGTCTTTGACCGGACATAAGAGACCGCTGATGCCTTGTTTTACTGCTTCTCTGCACCCCGGGATATCGCTGGTAATCAGAGGTCTTCCGATAGCTGCTGCTTCCAGAAGGACATTGGACATTCCTTCGTGATAACTTGGGAGCACCACGCAGTCTGCCTTCTCATAATATGGTCTTGGATTCTCCTGGAATCCGTGGAAGACTGCGATTCCATCCTGGGTCAATTTTTCTACTTGTTCCTTATATTCATCTTCGAAGAATCCCACCAGATCCAGTACAAACTGACCGGCACACTCTTTCCGAAGTTCTTGTACCGCCCAGAAGAGTTCGTCCATGCCTTTTTCTTTCATGATGCGGCCCAGATATAAGAAGCGAACCTTGTCGTTATTCGGATATTCCTGATAACTATAGGATTCCAGATTGACTCCGGCTCCGGGAAGGATGGTCTGCTGCCATGCCGGTGTGATCTTCTTCTCCCGGAAGAGCTTCGCGTTCTCTGCATTTTCAAAGTACACCGTCTTCGCTTTTTTTAAAGCCGTCCGGTACATGACTGTCACAATCTTCGCCAGCCCCTTCTTCTGAAATGCGGTTCCCAATCCCTGGACATTCACACAGTAAGGAATCTTCTGCATCCTGCAGGCAAATCCTGCATAGATATTCGGCTTAATGGAATAAGTGATGACCATATCCGGCCGCTCTGTTTTTAATATTTTAACATATGTATGGTATAAACGGAAGTCAGTTACCGGATTAATCCCTCGACGGTCTACGTCCGTTTTCAACATGCGGCATCCCATCGCCGCGAAGTCTTGCTCATGTCCTACGAATGGAGTGCTGATGATAACCTCTGCATCTTCCATGAGTCGCTGGATCAATTCTCTTCGGAACTGCCATAGCATATATGAATGGTTGGTCACAATCAGGATCTTCTTCTTTTTTTTAAGGGAGCCCGTTCCACCTTCTACCACCCCTTCGCTGCGGGAAACTGCCAGAAATGTTCCCAGGAAGCACTTGATATCGATCATTGGTCCCATATGTGACACATAATGACCATCCAGTTTTGCCTTTTCTGGAATCTCCAGCTCATCTCGACCGTGGATCTGCGCCCAGCCGGTAAGTCCTGGCTTCACATCATTTGCTCCGTATCTGTCTCTCTCCGCAATGAGATCATCCTGATTCCACAGCGCAGGTCTGGGGCCAATCAGAGCCATATCGCCGCGAAAGATATTCCAAAGCTGCGGCAATTCATCCAGAGAAGTCTTACGAAGGAATCTTCCTACCTTCGTGATATACTGATCTGGATTACGAAGCAGATGTGTCGGCATATCATGGGGCGTATCCAGCTTCATACTGCGAAACTTATACAACTGAAAATGCTTCTTATGTATCCCGATACGTTTCTGACTGAAGAATACCGGTGCTGTGATACCATCTTCTATCTTAATCGCTACAATAATTCCAAGAAACAGCGGTGACAGCATGAACATACTGGCTCCTGCAATCACAGTATCTATCTTGGATTTGAAAGATATATATTTCATTCTCTTAGATAACCTTTCTGTCTTTTTGATTCTATATGCACAACCATATCTACAAACGACAAAAGACCTTTCGCTCTAAGCTAAGGCCTCCACGTCTTTTTCCCATTCTTCCGGAAGCGTGTATGTCGGAACAATCTCTTTGACAAGCTCTCGCATCTTCTGTTCATCCGTCTCTTCTGCCATCTCTTTCAAAGTACTGCACAACTTCTCTTCGTCGAATTCAATAGGTTTTCCTATATATATCATCTTATTCCTGGTCTCTTGCATGCCTTCTTCGTCCATCAAGAGTTCTTCATACAGCTTTTCTCCCTGACGAAGTCCCGTATACACAATCTCAATATCCCGGCCTAATGTAAGCCCGGACAGACGGATCATATTCTTGGCAAGATCCAGAATTCTTACCGGCTCTCCCATATCCAGCACGAAGATCTCCCCGCCTTTTGCATAAGCTCCTGCCTGCAGCACCAGGGACACTGCTTCTGGAATCGTCATAAAGTACCGGATAATGTCTGGATGCGTTACTGTCACAGGACCACCTTCAGCTATCTGCTTCTTGAACAGCGGAATCACACTTCCATTGCTGCCAAGAACATTTCCGAATCGTACTGCCACGAATTCGGTCTTGGAATATCTGTCGAACATCTGGATGATCATCTCACAGATTCTCTTCGATGCTCCCATAATATTGGTCGGATTCACCGCTTTATCCGTAGAGATCTGGATAAACCTCTCTACCTTATATTGATTCGCCACATTTGCCAACTTATAAGTTCCCATCACATTATTCTTGATAGATTCGTTCGGGCTGTCTTCCATAAGCGGGACGTGCTTATGTGCCGCTGCATGGTAGATAATCTGTGGTCTGTAGGTTCCGATGACGGCGTTCAGGCGCTTTTCGTCTCGAATCGATCCAATTAAGACCACCAGATTCAGTTCCGGATAATTTTTCTTTAATTCCTGTTGAATGCTATAGGCATTATTTTCATAGATATCGAAGATAATTAATTGCTTCGGATTATGAGCAGCAATCTGGCGGCACAATTCACTTCCGATGGAACCTCCTCCACCGGTGACCATGATCACTTTTTGTGACACATATCCCATGATCTCATCCAGATCGACCCGAATCTCTTCTCTTCCCAATAGTTCTTCGATACTAACCGGACGCAGCTTACTGACACTGACCTCACCATTCACGAGCTGGTACACTCCCGGCATGATCTTCAGTTCACAGTCTGTCTCCTTACAGATATCCAGAATTGGGCGCAGTTGAACAGCCGATGCCGATGGTATCGTGATAATGATCTGCTGTATATTATATTTTCGTACACATTTTTTTATACTATGGCGGTCTCCCGCAATCTTAATACCGCGTATGTATTTGCCAACTTTTCCAGGATCGTCATCGATAATACAGCATATCTTCTGATTCAGATACTTACTGTTCTGGATCTCGCCGATGACCGATCTTCCGGCCTCTCCAGCCCCGACAATCATAACTCTTCTCTGCTGCCTCCATGGAAGATGGCGATTCTGCTTCTTAAGCCGGATCATTCGATAAGAGAACCGGGTTCCAACCACGAATGCAATCAGATACATGGTCCTTAGCAGATAATAACTCCGCGGGAGAAAACCACTACTTAACAGAACAATCCCTATCTCTAATACGCCAGATACAATACAAGCCCATATTATACTAAATATCTCCTGAGGTCCTGCATATTCCCACAGGCTACTGTAGATCTTAAATAATGCAAATATAATTAGTGTTGTCAGTACGAACCATGGTTCATACTTCCACAGTGCTTCCAGATGTTCTGGGGGAATCTGATAGATAATAAACTCAAATCTTGTAGCCAACGCGAAAAAAGATGACAGTAATATACATACAGCATCCAATAATATCAAACACGTCCGCCGTATCAATAACTTATAATTCATTTCTTTCATATTCACCTGTGTTTCACTCTATCCAATCTATTTCACTCTTACATTGTAATTTCATATTATACCACATTTTTCTACACTTAGAAAGTGACGATTCTTACATATATTATTGCATTTTTCTCATTCAAAGTCTACAACTTATAGCACGATTTACCGAAGGTTTAACTCTATTGTGCATTTTCCCCTAACATTCTTATCGAATAATAGAGGCACATTTTGGTGTCTCTAAGGTATCTGAGATATCAAGATGATACACCAATAATGCCTACATATGGGAGAATCTATAAAAAGAAGAGGTGTTCTCGCAGTTTTAGCTGCTGTATGCTGCCTGGCAATCCAGAAAGGTGTTCACTACACCGCATGGGCCGATTACGGTATCGCCCTGGTAG
>NZ_JBNPLX010000016.1:0-83840 GCF_050313695.1 Bariatricus sp. SGI.161 | reverse complement strand
AGTGCCACACAAAGTGACACTCTTAATTATTAATCTTAAATGTACAGTTGTACTGTCATATCTCGCCATCTATACAACCGCCTTACATTATGAGTAATCGCATACTCTCTTGCATCGGCTTCCGTATAGACAAATTCAACGATTTTCAGGGAATTATTTATTTCCCACTTTCGCTGATAGCTGCTTGTGCTGCTGCCAGTCTTGCGATTGGTACACGGAATGGTGAGCAGGATACATAGTCAAGACCAATCTTGTTGCAGAATTCTACAGAAGATGGATCTCCACCGTGCTCTCCACAGATACCGATGTGAAGGCTTGGATTAACTGGCTTACCTAACTTGATAGCCATTTCCATTAATTTACCAACACCTGTCTGGTCAAGCTTAGCAAATGGATCGTTCTCGAAGATCTTAGCATCATAGTAAGCATCCAGGAACTTACCAGCATCGTCACGAGAGAATCCGTATGTCATCTGTGTTAAGTCGTTTGTACCGAAGCAGAAGAAGTCAGCTTCTTTAGCGATCTCGTCAGCTGTAAGAGCTGCTCTTGGGATCTCGATCATTGTACCAACTTCGTACTCAAGGTTGCTTCCTGCTGCTGCGATCTCAGCGTCTGCTGTCTCAACAACTGTCTTCTTAACATATTTTAACTCTTTGATATCGCCAACCAATGGGATCATGATCTCTGGTTTTACTGTCCAGTCAGCGTGAGCTTTCTGTACGTTGATAGCTGCACGGATAACAGCCTTTGTCTGCATCTTAGCAATCTCTGGATAAGTAACTGCAAGACGGCATCCACGATGTCCCATCATTGGGTTGAACTCATGAAGTCCATCGATGATTGTCTTGATCTCTTCTACAGATTTGCCCTGAGCATCTGCAAGTTTCTTAATATCTTCTTCTTCTGTAGGAACGAACTCATGAAGCGGTGGATCAAGGAAACGGATTGTAACCGGGTTACCTTCCAGTGCCTCGTACAGTGCTTCGAAGTCTCCCTGCTGATATGGAAGGATCTTCTCAAGTGCAGCTTCTCTTTCTTCTACTGTATCAGCACAGATCATCTCACGGAATGCAGCAATTCTGTCTTCCTCGAAGAACATATGCTCTGTACGGCAAAGTCCGATACCCTCTGCTCCAAGCTCACGAGCTTTCTTAGCATCTGCAGGAGTATCTGCATTTGTACGAACCTTCATAGTTCTGTATTTGTCAGCCCAAGCCATGATTCTTCCGAATTCACCAGCAATGGTAGCATCAACAGTTGGAATGATTCCATCATAGATGTTACCTGTTGTACCATCGATAGAGATTGGATCTCCTTCATGGAATTCTTTTCCAGCTAATGTAAATTTCTTATTTTCTTCGTCCATAGCGATGTCGCCACATCCAGATACACAGCATGTACCCATTCCACGAGCAACAACGGCAGCGTGAGATGTCATACCACCACGAACTGTCAGGATACCCTGAGCAGACTTCATACCTGTGATATCTTCTGGAGATGTCTCAAGACGAACCAGAACAACTTTCTCTCCTCTTGCAGCCCACTCTACAGCGTCATCTGCTGTAAATACAATCTTACCGCAAGCAGCTCCTGGAGAAGCTCCAAGACCTTTGCCCATCGGTGTAGCAGCTTTAAGTGCAGCAGCATCGAACTGTGGGTGAAGCAATGTATCCAGGTTACGAGGATCGATCATTGCAACAGCTTCTTCTTCTGTTCTCATGCCTTCATCTACAAGGTCACAAGCAATCTTCAGAGCAGCCTGAGCTGTTCTCTTACCGTTACGTGTCTGCAGCATGTAGAGTTTCTTGTTCTCAACAGTGAACTCCATATCCTGCATATCTCTATAATGAGTTTCAAGAGTCTTGCAAACTTCTGTGAACTGTGCAAATGCTTCTGGGAATTCTTCTTCCATCTTAGCGATTGGCATTGGTGTACGAACACCGGCAACAACGTCTTCGCCCTGGGCATTGATCAGGAACTCGCCCATCAGCTTCTTCTCTCCTGTAGCAGGATCACGTGTAAATGCAACACCTGTACCACAGTCATCTCCCATGTTACCGAATGCCATAGACTGTACGTTAACAGCAGTTCCCCAAGAATATGGGATATCATTGTCACGACGATATACATTGGCACGTGGGTTGTCCCATGAACGGAATACAGCTTTTACTGCTCCCATTAACTGTTCCTTCGGATCATCCGGGAAGTCTGCACCAATTTTTTCTTTATATTCAGCTTTGAACTGAGAAGCCAGCTCTTTTAAGTCTTCTGCTGTAAGTTCTACGTCAAATGTAACGCCTCTGTCAGCTTTCATCTTGTCGATAAGCTCTTCGAAGTATTTCTTACCAACTTCCATTACTACGTCAGAGTACATCTGGATAAATCTTCTGTAGCAGTCCCAAGCCCAACGTGGATTGCCGGATTTTTCAGCAATAACGTTAACAACTGTTTCGTTCAGTCCAAGGTTCAGGATTGTATCCATCATACCTGGCATGGAAGCTCTTGCACCAGAACGTACGGAAACAAGAAGTGGATTCTCTGTATCACCAAATTTCTTACCTGTGATCTCTTCCATCTTATCAATAGCTTCCATAATCTGTTCCATGATCTCGTCATTGATTGTTCTTCCGTCTTCATAGTACTGTGTACAAGCTTCTGTTGTGATTGTGAAGCCCTGTGGTACTGGAAGACCCAAGCTTGTCATTTCAGCAAGGTTGGCACCTTTTCCACCAAGAAGGTTTCTCATGGTTGCGTTACCTTCTGTAAACATATAAACCCATTTTGCCATTTTGTCATGACCTCCTAAACTAAATTTTTCTAAGTCGCACCTAATATTTTACTGTTTTTACCAGTATTCGTCAAGAGTTTTCAAGGAAACCAAAGTGACAAATTAAGCCTTATTTTCTCGTTATTTTGAACAAAATTTATGGCTGCCGATTATGCCCGGCAGCCACAAACTACATTTCTTGTTGATTTGCATATTTTGTGAGGAAATATGTTCAAAAAACTGTATAATATTTCCTTCATCTTCCCAAATATTTAGATTTCCTCAATAAATGCTTTGTATCCTTTATATGCTTCGTAGATATCTGCTTTACTGGTAACTTCCCATGGGGCATGCATGCTTAACACTGCCACACCACTGTCGATAACTTCCATACCGTAATTTGCCATGATATATGCGATGGTTCCGCCGCCTCCGACATCGACTTTTCCTAATTCTGCGAACTGGTATGCCACATTCTGTGCATCCATCGCCCTGCGGATCTGTGCCAGATATTCTGCATTCGCATCGTTGGAACCGCTCTTTCCACGACTTCCGGTGAATTTATTGAACACCAGACCTTTTCCGAAGAAAGCAGTGCTTCTCTTTTCAAAGGCTTCTGCGTACATTGGATCAAAAGCAGCACTTACATCAGACGAAAGCATTTTTGAATTCTGAAGTGCTCTGCGCACTTTCAGATCCGACTCACCAGCAGTCAAGGCAACCAGTTCAGCAACAACATTTTCAAAAAAGCGAGAATGCATACCCGTTGCTCCTACACTTCCGATCTCTTCTTTATCGACCAAAATGCAACATGCGGTACGATCCACATGCTCTACATCCAACATTGCAAAAAGAGAGGTAAATGCACACACGCGGTCATCCTGTCCATAAGCCATGACCATACTTCTGTCAATGCCACAGTCCCTTGCTCTGCCCGCCGGAACGATTTCCAGTTCTGCGGATACAAAGTCTTCTTCTTCCATTCCGTAATATTCTTCCAGAAGCTTCAAAATATTAGCTTTCACCGCATCCTTTTCCTCTTTTTCAAGATTCGGATTTTTCGCAAGCGGCTGGCTGCCAAACAACAGATCCAGTTTCTCACCTTCAATGACTGCGTTAGCCTTCTTCTCCATCTGCTGAGCTGCAAGATGAACCAACAGATCCGTAATTACAAATACCGGATCATCCTCTTTTTCTCCAATATTTACCTCAACAATTGTTCCATCCTTTTTGGCAATAACTCCGTGAAGTGCAAGCGGAATAGTTACCCATTGGTATTTCTTGATACCTCCGTAATAATGCGTATCCAGGTAAGCAAGTTCTTCATTCTCATATAACGGATTCTGCTTCACATCGATACGAGGCGAATCAATATGCGCTCCCAAAATGTTCAAGCCATTCTCCAGCGGCTGTTCTCCAATCTGGAACATTGCGATGCTCTTGCCCATGCACACAGCGTAGACCTTGTCACCTGCCTGCAATTTACGTCCAGAAGCCATAGCCTCCTCAAGGCTCTGGTAGCCCCTCTCACGTGCCTTGCGCACCGCTATCTTTACACATTCACGCTCCGTCTTGCCTTCATCCAGGCAAGACTTGTAAGATTCATTAATACGCTGGAGCTCCTCAAGATTCTCATCATTATATGTGGTCCATACATTATCTCTGTCCATTTCAATCTCCTCCTTAAAATTTAGTATAACACATTTTGGGGACGTAGTATTCTTTAATTTTACTACGTCCCCATTTAATAAATGTGGTGTACCTAATCGGCAAATGCCCTGTACCTTTTTACTCATTTTCTACGTAATTCATGGTAGTCGTACATAATTCGTTTGCTTTTTTTATTGATATATTCAGTATTTCTTTTAGTCTCTGAATATATTCTTTACGAATTCTCTTTTCTTCAAAAACTTGCATCAACAGCGGCAATTGATATTCCCGAAACATGTTTTTTGCCAAAAGCAATGCTATTTCTCTGTATTGAAGCTCTATTTCACTGGAAATATCTTTGAATATTCCTATTTGTTGTTCTGTATGAAACTTTGTGAATTCTTCTGTCGATGAAAATTTTTGTTCATACAACTCGATTGCATTTTCATGGAGCAAGCCCAACATCCCTGTCATATATTCCGCCATGCTGCTATATTTATACTTTTCCGGTTTTTTTACCATTCTTGCTTTGACCGGATTGAGATGAATATAACGAAGGCAAGTCCAAAAATATCTTTCATCTTCAATGCACTCACTTGTAAAACGGTTCTGAAATACATGTCCATTTCGGTGATGTTTAAAATTATAATATGATGCATATTCTGCCAATATTGCTGCCATAAATAAGGATAAGATCTGAAGTTCTGCCCGGATGATAAAATGGGCGTGATTTGACATAATACAGTAACTATAGACTTCTACTTTATATTTCTGTAGATAATTTGAAATAATAGACTTGAAGTAAAGCTTTTCTCGTTGCTGTTGGAATATTTTTTCGTGATTGATTCCTCGAACAATTATGTGATAAATACCAGTTCTACTTTCCTTTCGTCGTCTGGTGGGCATTCCTGTCACCCCTTTCATCTGGGTACAGGGCATTTGTCGATTAGGTACACCACATTTGTTAAAAGGGGACGTAGTAAATATGAAAAATACTACGTCCCTTTTTTACTATAATTTCATCTCATCTCTTACTTCTTTGAAGCATTTTACGATGAAATCAATATCTTCTTTTGTATGGCTTGCGCATACTTGTGTACGGATTCTTGCTTTTCCTTTTGGAACTACTGGGTAGGAGAATGCTACTACGTATACACCTTTTTCCATCATGCGTTTTGCGAATTCTGCTGCTGTCTTTTCATCATACAGCATTACCGGAACGCATGGGTGGGTTCCTGGGATGATATCGAAGCCGTTATCTACCAGTTCTTTACGATAGTATGCGGTTACTTCTTCCAGATGATCACGAAGTTCTGTGCTCTCATCTAACATATCGAACAATTCAAGACTTGCGCCTACGATTGCTGGAGCGAGTGAGTTGGAGAACAGGTACGGGCGGCTTCTCTGACGAAGGAGATCGATAATCTCTTTACGTCCGGATGTGTATCCGCCGGATGCTCCGCCGAGTGCTTTTCCTAATGTTCCTGTAATAATGTCAACTCTTCCCTGTACGCCACAGTACTCTGCAGTTCCACGGCCTGTCTTTCCGACAAATCCAACTGCGTGGCTGTCATCAACCATTACAAGTGCGTTGTATTTATCTGCGAGGTCACATACACCTTTCAGATTGCAAATGATACCGTCCATGGAGAATACACCATCTGTAGCAATTAATTTGATTCTTGCGCCGGCTTCATCTGCTTCTTTTAATTTTGCTTCCAGGTCTTCCATATTGTTGTTTTTGTAACGGAAACGTTTTGCTTTGCAAAGACGTACGCCATCAATAATGGAAGCGTGATTCAATTCATCACTGATAACTGCATCTTCTGCAGTCATAATTGTCTCGAATAATCCTCCATTTGCATCAAAGCAAGAAGAATAAAGGATTGTATCATCTGTTCCAAGGAACTTGGATATCTTCTTTTCCAGCTGTTTGTGGATATCCTGTGTTCCACAGATGAAACGAACAGATGCAACACCATATCCTTTTTCATCATAAGTTCTCTTTGCAGCTTCGATCAGACGCGGATTATCACCAAGTCCGAGATAGTTATTTGCACACATGCAAAGAAGTTCTCTTCCATCCTCCATCTTTACTCTTGCACCCTGTGGAGAAACGAATGGAGCCTCGCCTTTAAAAAGACCTGCTTCTTTTATTCCTTCAACTTCTTTCGTATAAATGCTTAAAATATCATCTTTACGTGCCATTTTTTTAATCGTCCCTTCTTAAAATTATATGATAGTTATTAATCATTTACATGTGCCCAGTCAAGAATTACCTTTCCAGACTGGCCGGAAATCATTGCTTCAAATCCTTTTTCATAGTCTTTGATATCAAAATGATGTGTGATGATCGGAGTAATGTCCAATCCTGCCTGAATCATTGTAGACATCTTATACCAGGTATCCCATACTTTTCTTCCGTAAATTCCGCGGATATTCAAACCATTAAAGATAACGGTCTCTAAGTCTACTTTTGCATCTGTTCTCTGCAGTCCAAGAAGTGCAATATTACCACCGTGCTTCATATTGTGGATCATATCATGCAGACCAGCCTGTGAACCAGACATCTCAAGACCTACATCAAATCCTTCTGTCATTCCGATTTCCTTCATAACGTCCGGCAATTTTTCTTCTTTTAAATTAACTGTACGTGTAGCTCCCAGTTTCTTTGCAAGATCCAGACGATATGGATTAAGATCTGTAACAACTACATGTCTTGCACCAGAGAATTTTGCAATAGCTGCTGCCATACATCCAATCGGACCTGCACCTGCAACCAGCACATCTTCACCCAACATATCATAAGAGAGTGCTGTATGTGTAGCATTTCCAAATGGATCAAAGATTGAATATAGTTCTTCCGGAATTTTTGGATTACATGGCCATACATTGGAAGAAGGAATTACAAGATATTCAGCAAACGCACCATTTCTGTTTACACCAACACCCTTGGCATCTTTACAATTCTCTTTGTGTCCTTCCAGACAGTTTCTACATTTTCCACATGTGATGTGTCCTTCTCCAGATACCAGATCCCCAATATGGAAACCTTGAACTCCGGCACCTACTTCTACAACTTCACCTACATACTCATGACCTGCAGTCAATCCTACCGGAATCGTATGCTGTGCCCAGTCATTCCACTGATAGATATGTACATCTGTTCCACAAATAGCAGTTTTGTGAATCTTAATCTTCACATCATTCGGCCCAACTTCTGGAATTGGCACTCTCTTCATCCACAATCCTTCTTCTGGTTTCTCTTTAACAAGAGCCCACATCATTCCATCATTTCTTTCGTTCACTTTATTACCCTCCCATTTCTACCGTCTCCCCAGACGATGTTTTCATTGATATTGCCATTATATCACTCCTCTAATTCATACACAATGCATTTTTGTAGTTTTTTTGTTTATTTTGACAAATTTTTCACATTCTTATACATATTTTATGGCAATATTTACAATTTCTATATTTACAAATCCTATACAATTATTTATAATTTATATTGAATGTGTTGGCAGATTTGTGCGGAAGGGAGATAGCAACATTCACACTATTTCTTTTAATCATTATGTCAACATCAAAAAGTGGGGAAACAAAATTCAAAAGAAAGAGAGGGAAGCGGATATAGAATGTCAATGTATCCGCGAAAAACAACATGAAAAATCTATTTAAAAAATGGAACAGCATCAGTCTGGTTCTGAGAATTATCTGCGGTCTTATTATCGGTATTATTCTCGGACTGGTCATCCCTAAGGTAACTGTCATTGCTCTTCTTGGAGACCTGTTTGTTGGAGCATTAAAGGCCATTGCTCCATTGTTGGTATTCTTCCTTGTAATGAGTTCTCTGGCACACATGGGAGAGGGTCAGAAGACCAACATGGGATTCATCGTAATGCTCTACATGCTCGGTAATGTAATGTCAGCACTTGTATCTGTAGCTGCATGTAAATTATTCCCAGTAACTTTAACACTGGCTGAAGCAGCCGGAGAAGATATGGCTCCTCCTAGCGGTGTAGGCGAAGTATTAAAAAATCTGTTAATGAACGTTGTATCTAACCCAGTAGGCTCTATCGTAAATGCGAACTACATCGGTATTCTTGCATGGGCTTGTATTTTCGGTATAGCTTTAAAAGCAGCTTCTGATTCTACCAAGAAAATGCTGGATGATTTTTCAGCAGCAATTTCTACTGGTGTAAAATGGGTCATCAGTTTTGCTCCATTCGGTATCATGGGATTAATCTTTAATGTTATCTCTACATCCGGACTGAGTGCTCTGTTATCTTACGGAAGACTGATTCTTGTATTAGTTGGAAGTATGGCATTCGTAGCATTAGTAATGAACCCAATCATCGTATTCCTTTGTATCAGAAAGAATCCATACCCACTTGTATTCAAATGTCTGACAAAGAGTTTCATCACCGCATTCTTTACACGTAGTTCTGCAGCTAACATTCCTGTTAACATGGAATTGTGTGAAGAACTGGGATTGGATGAAGAACAGTACTCCATCTCCATCCCACTTGGTGCAACCATCAACATGGCTGGTGCAGCTATCACCATCTCTGTAATGGCTTTATCTGCTGCTCACACAATGGGAATCAGCGTAGACTTTGGAACCGCACTTATCCTTTGTGTACTTTCCGCACTCAGTGCAGCTGGAGCTTCCGGAGTTGCAGGTGGTTCTCTGTTACTGATCCCTATGGCATGTAGCTTATTCGGAATCCCGTCTGAAGTAGCTATGCAGGTTGTAGGTGTTGGTTTCATCATCGGTGTTATTCAGGATTCCTGCGAAACAGGACTTAACTCTTCTACAGACGTTCTCTTTACAGCAGCTGCTGAATTCAGAGACAGAAGACTTCACCCAGAATATTACGCTAAGCTGGCTGAGTCCAAATCCGCAGAGGAAGCATAAGAATTATTTCTGTAGATTTCCGATGACAGATTCAATAGCAAAATACATAATAATATACAAAAATGCCCGCAAAACCCACGGGCATTTTTCATTTGGGTACAACACATTTTCTCTCTTTTATTTGTCTTGGTTTTCTATCCCACTTTCTTTGACACAAATATTATCTACAGCCTTGCCATTTGTTGAATAATATTTTGATAAAACTCTTCATTTCCATCTTGTTTAATAAGTGTATTTATTATCCTTCCATCTTTTAATAAAATTATTCTATCGCAATAGCTTGCCATCTTCGGATCATGTGTCACCAGAAATAGTGTCTTTCCAAGTTGCTTGTTAATATAAAACAGGGTCTGAATCACCTGCATAGAAGACTTGGAATCTAGATTTCCTGTCGGTTCATCTGCTAATATAAGCTCAGGATTCGCTACCATAGCACGACAAATTGACGTTCTTTGTTTTTCTCCACCCGAAAGTTCATATGGTTTCTTATCCAGTAATCCTTCAATCCCAAACCGCTTTGCTTCACACCTGGCCGCTTGATCACTTTTTTTCGGATCATCTTCATTCAAAATCAAAGGCATCATGATATTTTCCTTTACGGTCAGACTATTCATCAAATAATAGTCCTGAAAAATAAAAGCTAATTCTTTTCTTCTTATTTCCGCAAGCCTGTCTCCATATATTTCCTCCACTGGAGTCCCCTTATAGAGAACCCGCCCCCCATTTGGCTTATCCAACATGCCAAGTGTCTTAAGAAGTGTTGTCTTACCACAACCAGAACTTCCCATAATTCCAATAAATTCACCAGGCTTTACCTGAAAAGAAACACCTTTTAAAACAGAATATGTAATTCTATTTCCGCCCGGAGTCATCGTATAATAATTCCGTTCTAAATTCTTCACATCCAAAATATATTTATACTTCTTTTCATCCATTTCAACTATTCCTCTCAATCTTCCGAAAAATTCTCCATGCTGTTATCCTCATTACTATACACACTATCAAAGCAATCAATGCAGAAAAAGAAACTGCCCCTACAAGATAGATAATATTCCACCTAGGAGACATGCCTTTAAAAAGAATCTTGGTAACAATTGCCAACATTCCCAGTGATATGCCATACAAAAGTACAAGCCTTTCAGATATCAAAACTTCTTTGCAAACACTCTTCCTACGTTTTTCTGAAGACATTCCACAATTCTTATAAAATCGATACTTCCATTCCATTTCCGAATAGTCACTCTGCGCTTTCTCGAACAAGATAAAAATGACACACATTAGCATTGTTATTACATTTACAATCATAGAAACCACAGTAAACAGCTTTTCTTGTCGGCTTTCCATCATAGATTGCTGTTTTTCGTATATCAGATTACCATTTTGCCAATCAAAGAAATTCACCTGAGAATGAACCTTTGCATAATTATACACTTCCTTTACAACCTGATTATAATGCTTTGGGATTTCCATCATTACCGCAAGGTTTGCTCCTCTGGCATTTCTTTTGATATTTGCAAATTCTGTATCAGAAAACACCAAAATTTCTTCATTCACCTTCCCCTTTAGTTCACCAAGCGCCCGACTCTCAAAATCACCAGTAAGAATCCTCTGCTCTTCTCCAGCAATTTTATATTTCCTTGTAAATTGATTACTCGGAAGAACTTTAGGTCCCGACGTGTTCCAGATATCCCAGTCTGCACTTCCAATGTAAATACGTGGTTTCGACTTTCCATAATCAAGACCTATCGTTCCCATGGTCTCTCTATCACGCTGATAAATAACGTAAATTTCCTTATCTCGTATATCAATTTTTTTCCCTGTCCAATCTTCATAAACAGACTCTGGTATTCCCATATGTTCACCATAATCTCCAGACACTACACGAATACAGGGTTTAGTCTCTACCTTTATCTCATAGGCTTCTTCTAATTTATTCAAAAATTCCATATCTTGTTCATTCGCATACCACACCAGATCATAAGGAAAAATCTCCGGCTGCACAACCGGAACATTATCCATAATCGGCAATCCAAATCCGAACAACATAACGAACACGAAGACTGCCACAATACAAGTCACATTCATATGATAGAAAAATTGATCGTACCAGCTATCCAACCATAGAATTTTTTTTAAATATTTTTGTTCTCGTTTTCTCAACATATGAAGATAATTTGCACTTACAGAAATCATAAACAGAAATAATCCCCCAGCCGCCAGCGCAAAAGGAATGATACTCCCAATTTTTCCCCAGTAAGTCACAATAGAAACAAGTGCAAGCCCCATTATAACAACACCTGACACAATCAAACTCAACGATCGTTGAATTTTTTTCCCACTTTTCTTTCCCATAGATATAACATAATCTATTCCCAGACAGCTTATCATCTGGTCACAAATCATAAAACCAAGTCCAAATATAAGCAAACTGATTATCAATGTAAACAGGAATGGTGACCAACCATAAAATATATTCCCTGAATCATCAGTAAATTTGTGTTCGAGAATCCTTCTTATAATCTCCACTTCCAATACGCCTACCAATACTCCACCTACAACAGAACCCAAGATAATCCCCAAGTACTCAAATCCGACAAACATATACTTGTGTTTTTTCTGAATTCCCAACACTTCCAACATTGAATAATCATATACTCTCTTTCGAATGTAAGACAAAAGAGTCAAAATCATCAAAGCCACCAGTAACACATAAGACAGAAGGAATGCTTTTTCCGACTCCATAATTAATGCGGTCATTCCTGCTGTCTCTCCTGTAGACACAAATATCATACAACTTTCAACACCAGCCGTGAAAAATACCAGAGATATGATAAAAATGCCACTCAAAATTACAAGCAGATAATCCTTACTCCTTGTTTTTAATAACTTAAAAAAAAGTGCTTTCAATTATTCTCCCCCCTTACTTTCAAATTTATTTCCATTTATTATATTTATAAAAACATATCAAATTATTTGTATTTTTTATTATAGGATTTATCTTCTAAAAAGAGAACTTTAAAAATATCTAATAATATTTAGTTATATAACAATAAAGACCTCTCAAAGTAAATTCTCCTTTACCTTCTACTACCCACCTCTCCTCTTTCCAACAAATACGCAAATCAACGTCTTCTATTTTATAAGGATTTTTATAACTTTTATGTATAAAAACACAACTAGGGTTATATGTGTCTTCTATTGAACCACAATATAATTTTATTTTCTTTCCAACATTATATGAATACATTTTGATTGGCAAAATCCTATTATCATCTAATTCTTCTCCTATAACTTCCACATGATATCCATTCTGTTCAAAAAGCTCTGTCAACGTAAAAACTCTATTTACAGGAGCATATATCTCTATTATTGGAAACTTTTCTTGAACTTTCTTTTTATTTGTACACATTAAAACATTACTTCTTATATCCCCTTTTGCATACTTCTTTAAATATCTTTCAATTTTATTAGGTAATATGTGATATTGAAATAGCATTTGGTAAACATATGCCGTAATAATCGGCGCTACGTAACTATTAGAAAATTCTATTCCTACTGATATCATTTCATCCATCTCAATAATTTTTTCTCCTTGAACAGTTAAAACTAATCTATTATCAGTTTTTTCATATAAAAAATCTCCTACCTCCAAATTATATTCTTTATTTCTTTGTACTCCTATTATTCCCTTCATACATGCAGGATAACAAATAATTCCCAAATTATGATACGCAGCAATTATTTTTATTCCCTTTTTTATCATCTTTTGTATAATAGGATGAAGTTTATAATAATCGTGGTAATTAATTGTTCCTAAACTGACATTAATAACACCGATATTATATTTATAACACCATTCTAATGCTTTAACTAAACCATCTACAGATCCAACATTATTGATGATAACTTTAATGTCTATTAATGTTACATCTTTAATATATGTTTCCAATACTCTAGCTACAATTGTTCCATGGCTTATTTCATTTTTCACAGTCTCTTCTCTTTTGTCAATGATTCCTTTATCTATATTATATTGTAATTTTAAAACAATTTTGGAAAACTGACATTTTTCCGAAATAATGCCATCATCAATAATTGCAATATATCTTTTCATTTTAAATCTTATTTAATCCTTTTCCCGATAATTCCAAAACTATATCCGCTCTTTCGCTAATTGCTTTTGAATGTGTCACTAATATCACACATTTTTGATATTTCTGAGCAACATCATGTAGAACTTTCTGTATCTGGTCTGCTGTATCATCATCTAAATTTCCAGTTGGTTCGTCTGCCAAAAGAATATCTGGCTCTTTCACTAATGCCCTAGCAATTGCTACTCTCTGTTGTTCTCCACCTGACAATCGTCTAACATTTTTTTCCCATAGTTCCTCTTTTATATCTAAATCTTTTAATATTTGTACAATTTTCTCTTCTGATCGTTCAATTCTCTTTCTACAGATTTCTAAAGATTCTCTTACATTTTGATATACTGAATAATATTCCAACAAATTATATTGTTGATAAACATATCCAACATAAAGATTCCTATATTTTGTCATTCCTATTTTTTCAATTGATTTTTCGTCAAAATACACCTCTCCACTTGTTGGCTTAAGCATTCCTCCAAGCAACAATAGCAACGTTGTTTTTCCAATTCCAGATTTTCCAATAATTGCATACATTTTCCCCGGAAGAAACAACTGATTGATTTCTGAAAACAACTCATTTCCTTTTTTATAACTATACGAAACATTCTTCAATTCTAATTTCATAATAAATCTTGTATGATAATTAGGAAGTTAATTATCACACGTTCCTTTCTTTTTAATATCGTGATTCAATACAATTCAGATACTATGGACTTTTGATTTGACTTTCTGTAGCTTGACTACTCGACTGGAGTGTATTGCCGCTACCTTTATCTGAATTGTTTATCAGCTGGATGTTGACGGAGTGTTTTTCACTCAGAGTACTTATTTCTATCAAGTCTACAATGATAATCGATGGTGGATATCATGGTATCAGACTTTATGAAAGGGAGGTACAACCTCATGATTTACGTAGGCATTGACATTGCCAAACTCAACCATTTCGTCGCTGCGATTTCTTCCAACGGCGAGATACTCATTGATCCGTTCAAATTCACAAACGACGCTGATGGCTTCCAACTGCTGATCTCTAAGCTCGATTCCTTCGACAAGAACAGCAGCAGCATCGTTCTTGAGTCGACGGCACACTACGGTGACAACCTTATTCGATACCTTGTTACTAAGCTTTACCAAGTATGTGTGTTGAACCCCATCAAAACCTGTCAGATGCGAAAGAACAACGTTTGCAAAACTAAGACAGATAAGGTCGACACATATATTATTGCTAAAACTCTTATGATGCAGGACAACCTCAGATTCGTCAGTTTCTTTGATCTGGATATGATGGATCTTAAGGCTTTGGGATGCTTTTAGGCAGAAAACCATAAAGCAAAGAACCCGTTTAAAAATCCAACTGACAACTTATGTTGATCAAGTGTTTCCGGAAATCCAATACTTCTTTAAATCCGGTCTGCATCAGCACGCTGTCAATACTTTGTTAAAAGAAGTACCTTCCCCTAAGGAGATTGCTTCCATGCATATGACTCATCTGGCAAATCTGTTCAAAGTGAACTCGCACGGACACTTTACCAAAGAGCAGGCCAATGCTTGACTTTTCATAGCTGGTCTCCTTTATTTCTCAGTACTACTCCTTTTATCAACATATGGTTTAGGAATTTCTATAAGTTTTCCGTCTTTCAAGGAATAAATTCTATCCATACAATTTATTTCTTCCGAAAAGTGGCTTATCATAATTACAATTTTATCATCTAATGCACAAATCATTTCTTTAAATTGTTCTCTAAGTTTAAAATCTCCATGTGCAGTTGGTTCATCAAATATTATTATCGATGCCTGCTTTAACATTTCTCTTGCTAATACTATTCTTTTCTTTTCTCCTCCCGACAATTCAGATATATTTACTTCATTTTTTCTTTCTATTAATAAAGCAACATCAGAAAATAATATTCCTTTCCTCTGTAACTTATCAATATTATTTGTTCCTAACAAATCTACATTTTTTTTAATACTAGTTTGAAAATAATACGGAAATTGTTCTACAACTGCAATATTTTTTCTATAGTAATTCAAATCAATTTCATCTATAGCAATACCATTTATTAAAATTTGACCACTTTGAGGTAAAATAAAGCGTAATATTAAATTTATTAATGTCGTTTTTCCACATCCGTTTTCACCTACAATCGCTATTTTTTCTCCTTTTTTTAACTTCAGATTTACTTTGTTTATTATAATATTGTTTATTCCATATCCAAACGACACATTTTTTAATATCATTTCTGAAAATTCACATTTTTTATCCCCTGTAACTAATTCTTCTTGTTCCTCAAGGAAATCAATTATTCTTAAAAAGGAGTTTTTCTTTTCTGCCCAATCCAAATTAACATTTATTATAGAAAAAGAAGCTGCAATTACAGTACTTGAATAAGAAATAAATGCCATCAATTCTCCAAACGTAATTTGTTGCCTAATAATTAAAATCCCACCTACAATATATGATAAAACCGTTGTTAAATTTTGAAATAATGTTTCAATTACTAAGTTACCTTCTTCATTTAATTTTTCATTTTTAATACATTTTTGGAAAGCATTTATATAAAAGAATAACTCTTGTTTCTTCATTTCTAATAAAGACCACAATTTTATCTCTTTAATTCCGCCAATAATATCCGAAAAAACTGCACAAAAGTGTTGTCTCATTTCATATGTTTCAATACTATTTTTTTCCACTCTTTTCGCAAAAACCCTATTATTATAGATTTTTAATGGTACTATAATTAAAACAATAAACAATAACTTCCAATCAATTGAACAAATCCCAACAATCCCAACAATCATACATAAAAAAAATTTAGTTTAAGTATATTTGCTTCACTAAAAATAGAACAAATATTATCGATATCACTACTTAAAAAATTAAGTATCTCGGTTTGACTTCTTTCGCAAAAATAATGCACTTTGATATGTACTAATTTTCTATATATTTTTTCATAAATTTGCAATTCAAATACATTATGAATATCTATAATTATTTTTTTTATCATAAAGTCAAAAACTCCTCGTAATTGACTAATTATAAACATAATTAAAGAATAAAATAAAAGATTCGAAACATTCTGTCCTAGAATTCCTCTATCGGTTAATTTACTTAAAAGCAAAGGCTGTATATACGCTATAACAACGGAAGCAATTAACAAACTAATTATTATCAAGACTTTCTTTATATGCTCTTTGCAAACCTGAAGCATCATTAAATATATTCCTTGATTTTCTCTTTTCATCTTAGGCCTCCACGATTTGTCATCGACACAAAAATTTTGTAATATTATATCCCGCCACACCCAAAATCATAGCAAATAGCACCGGAATACAGAGTTCTATTCCAAATTGTATCCAAATCTTTACCGGTTTCTCTCCAAGACTTTTTAAAATATAATTTTCTTTTTTCTTTCCCGAATAATACTGTTCAATCAAAAGCATGTAAATCAATACTGCAAATATTAACCAAAAGCTTCCAACCAACTTAATCAACACACTTACATAATCAAGCATCTGTCTATTCTCTCTGTATTCTATTGCAACACCATATACATCGATATAATCTTTTTCTGAAAATATGTTCTTACGAATCTGCTGTGCAAATTCTTCCACTTGATCCGGATTACTTACCTTGGCCTCACATCGTGCAAATCCATCCTCTCTGCTCAATTCATCAACTATTTTTGAAGTTGTAAATATCCGATTGACAAGATTTGAATAGATTGGTGAAACACTACTAAGGCTATCACATTGATAAATTACGCCTACCTTTATCTCTTTCATCATAAGGTCTGATTCAAAAGTCAACACATCTCCCAATTCAATTCCGTTTTCTTCGGCAACTATCTGACTGATTGCAACCATACCTGTTGATATATCTTCTACATTTCCCTCCAATATTTCAAAGTCTTTTATTTTCCCTTTCTCATAAATAGAAAAGTCTGAGATTCCGGAAATAATAAAATCATATTCCTCTGCTTCTTTATCCTCATACAAATTATTAACATTAGAAATTTCTCTGCTGCGTACGCCAATTTCATTCTCACCCACCAATGCTGTTACGTTTGGAAATTTTTTGATTTTCTTTACTTCATTTTCACTAATACAAACTTTGGCAACTGCAATTCCTTCCTGATTTCCTTCATACTGTATGATGACTTTTCCACTTAGATTCTTCTTAATCGCAGTTCTAGTGCTATCAATTCTTTTTTCGATATCATTTTTCCCTAAAAATACAAGCACCGTCAAGAATGCCAGTAAAAACATAAAAAAATATTTCTTTCTATAGTATTTATTTCTAGCCACTATTCGTTCAAAAACCGCCATAGCTGACCTCCTCTTACACACACAAACGCACCGGTAACTGCGCCAAATACCATGAGAAGTTCCAAAATTTCCATATCATCAATACCAATATCGGAATATCGGATGTTCTGCAATTCCGGTTCAAAAATATCTTTTCTAATAGTTTCTTCCTGACCTTCCCATTTGCTGATCTTTAATTCTTCATTAATTGTTTCTCTCTGTTCCTGATAATAGTTATTAATCTTCGGAATCACATTTTTATATCCATACAAGCTCACGCCAAAGGCAAAAACTGCACCTATCAAAAATGGGATTCCCTCTTCCAGAAGAAATTGGGTAATTACTGTTCGTTTCTTTTCTCCCATTCCTAACAACACTTCCGATTCATTTCCGTCATCTCGTAGCCAAACAGAGCCGATCAGATATACACAAACTACACTACCCAAACCAATAACCAGAATCAAGATTCTTGCCAATCCTAAGATTTGTTCATAAGGTCTTGCAATTTGTTCATACCACCCTTCTCCCCAAATATATTGGCAAAAATACTGACCATATTCATCTTTTGCATCCGGAAATAACTGTTTCATATTCGCAACAAATCCCGGTACGTCTTTCGCATTCTTCACACAAATCTGAAGTTGGTCATAACGCTCACCCATATACAGATTATTCGCAAGAACTTTTGTTGGAACGAAAAACAAATTCGCCTTACTGTTCATAGGCGTTCTTACACTCGAATCTTCCTCTGGATAAGTAAATATTCCTACAATTTTTACCTCTGTTTCACGCATACCTACATAAGCATAGTCCTGCTCACTACTTCTAAAAGTAATTGTATCTCCAAGTTTTAAATTATTCTTTACAGCCAGCTTGTCTGAAATTAAAACAACATCTTCTTTACAGTTTTTCTCTGTAATCGGAATTCCTTCTTGAATTTCGAGTCCTTGCATAGAAAATAGCTGATACTCTTCTGTATTATCCACACCAATCACATGAAAATCCCATGATAAATCTATTTCATAAGGTACAATTCCATCCGCCTGCTTAATTCCCAGCATTATTCCAAGCCAATTTTCTATACCATCTTCCTGCTCCAAACGCTCAATCTCTGTCGAACTAAAATTCGTATTGCAGTCTGTTCCATCTGCTCTCCATATCTTATTTACTAATACTGTTCGATAAATACTTTTCTCTACTTTTTCCGCTTCCTTTTGAACATTTATGTAAATAAATAAGCACGCTAAATTTCCAAATAGTAATATAAAATAAAATACTACTTGAAATAGATTACGTACTTTTTTTTGACTTGCTTTTGCTAATATTCTTCTTAAAACTCTCATATCTTTTATATCGGTAACGGTTTATCCCTATGTTCTATAAGTTACTAACATTCATTATCAGGTTTTAATCCATCAAATTTTTCAATTAATTATTATCCCCATTTTTGGCTATTAATATTACCTGTTTTCTGGTTAACAATGGTTGTATTAGATTTTCTCAATTGCAACTTTAAAATATCATCATTTGGTACACTTGATGTTGCACATGATATACATGAACATGAACATTCACATGCGCATGATGCATATACAGATAACCCAAATCATTTTTTACAACATAATCTATTATTTTTATTGGTTACTAGACAAAATCTTAAATTCTATTAACCTTCACTTTATCAAAACATGTTTTTGATAACCCAAAATCTTGGTCACTATATAGATATTTATTGATATAATCATAAATTAATTATTTCTATCTTTCAATTATTTGACCATGACTCAATATTTTTTAGACCACCACTTTTATAAAATAATAAATTATCCCTCCATAACCCATATCGATATTGATGAGTTTATTCCGATTTCTTTCAGAAATCATTTCTATGCATCGACGGGCAGAACCCGTAAATACCCTTTACAAGCTTTTCTGTGGGCACCGATCATCCAGCGTATTTTCTCTATCCCTACAGATCAGATTCTCTTGACTTTTCTCGCTTACTCAAAACCACTCCGTGAATTCTGTGGTTTTACCAAAGTCCCGGATGCTTCCAAAATCACCCGCTTCAAACAGGATTTTTTAGATGACCTGCAGATTGTATTCGATAGCCTTGTTGATGTTACCGAGCCTATCTGCCAAGCGATCGACTCTGCAAAAGCGGATATGACCATCTTTGATTCTTCCGGTATTGAAGCTTTCGTTACCGAGAATAATCCGAAGTATTCTAACAGGATCATAAAGCAGCTTAAAGCGTATGCGAAAGCCCAAGGCTTTGATAAATCTTATGATCCTTATAAGGCTGCCTATGGCTCCATGCCTTCCCATGCTTCTGCTAATCCGCAGATTAAGCAGCTTTATATCAATGGACATTTTTGCTATGTCTTCAAGTTTGGCATTGTCACAAACGAGCTGGGCATCATCCGTCATATCTCTTTTTATAACCAAGACTTTATGGCATCTCATCCTGATATTATTGTCGAAAAGAAATCCGACTCCCCTGACGAAGATAAAAGTGTTCATGATTCAAAAACTCTTAATCCCGACACTCAAGGACTTCTTTTCCAAGCATCCTCTGATCAATCCCAAAACATTCCTCGGAGATGCAGCTTTCGATACCGCACAGCTCTATAAGAGCCTTCTTACCGGTGATACTTTTGGTGATGACAAACATTTCTCGAAAGCTTATATTCCGCTGAATGCAAGATCCGGGCTTGAAAATCAGGATTATTCCATCAATGAAGATGGTATTCCGTGTTGTCCCCATGATCCTTCTTTACCAACTTACCACTTTCATAAAGCCTATAGCTTATTAAAGTGCGCCTAAAATGTCCGGTTATCCACTTTTCATTCCAGAATTCGTGCTCAGCACGAATTCTTCCTTGTTTTGGTTCAAGATTGCGAACGAGCTTCGCGAGTTTCGCAATTACCTACATATCTTTCATACTCTAACTCTATTTTTATCATTATCTTATTATTTCACTAGCATAACAATTTCTTTTCGTTGTAAATATTCGTTGGTTTTCATTGCTTTTTGTTGTATTTCAGAATATAATATTGCTAATATAAAGAAAGAAGGTATTCCAAATGGGAAACAAGCTATCCATTCTACTTGTGGAGGACGATACGCAGGCATGCGAAGAAATGATTTCTTATGCAGATTCTTTAGATGATATTATTTTTGTCGGTATAACAAATAATGCTTCTAAAGCAGTTGAAATTGTCAAAGACACTCTGCCAGATGTGGTCATTCTTGATCTTGAACTACACAGCGGCAGCGGAAGTGGACTTACCTTTCTGAATGATATACAGAGCAACTGTCCTCAAAAAGTTCCTTATATCCTAATTACAACAAATAATTCCAGCAAAGTAACTTTCGAAGCTGCTCGCCAATCAGGTGCCGATTACATTTTTTCTAAACACCAGGATGACTACTCCGCAAAAACTGTTATCGACTTTTTACGAATGTTAAAGAATGTGATTAAAAAGCGTAACGAAAGGCAGGCGAATAATACAAGAACAATGGACAGTCCAGAGCAAAAAAACAAGCGCATTACTCGTAGAATTTGCGCAGAATTAGACAAAGTAGGTATTAGTCCAAAAGCGAAAGGTTACCAATATTTGATAGACGGCATCCGCATTGTAATGGACGCACCTGCACGAAATTTATGCAGTCAGATTGCCGGAAATTACGGAAAAACAGAATCCAGTGTAGAACGAGCTATGCAGAATGCTATAGCAAAAGCATGGCGAACAACACCAATCGACGATCTTCTCGTGTTTTACACTGCAAGAATTAGTTCGGAAAAAGGCGTTCCTACCATTACAGAATTTATTTATTATTACGCTAACAAACTAAAAAACGAATATTAAAAATCAGCCATTTCAAACGAAATGACTGATTCAAATAAAATAATTATAATCCGAATACTTTTCCAATCAAATCCCAAACCCAACCCATTAGAAAACCTCCTTTTTCTTTCCTCTTCAAGTAAAGAATAGAAAATTTTCTAAAAAAAGAGATTCGTTTATGGATACATTTTATTGTGACTTTTTATTGTATTATGGTTATGGAGATTATTTTGTATGATTACTTTTATAAAATATATTGTCATTATTCTATGCAGTACCTATACAACTGGACGACTTATGAATCAGAAGAAAAATACAGCATTAACCTCTCGTATTATGGCAATATGTCTCATCTTTTTAAACAGTTGTATTGTATGTATTATGCGTCTTTACATTCCCTCAATCAGCCTTCTGACAATGGTTGGGATATCTGTGCTTATTTATAAATTTTTATTCCAGATAAACATTAGTTCTTCTATTACTGTAACAATTATTAGTTATGGAATTACTTATTTACAATACCTGATAAGTGTGCTTTTCATTATTATCATACAGGCAATTTACCCTCCTTTTTCTTTCGTAAATGATAGCATCTTATTCACTACTATCAGCTTTTTTCAAGTCCTGCTTGCTATCCTTCTATTTAAAATAAGGCGATTTTCCCATGGATTCCCTTTCTTATCAGACTCAAAATATGGAGACATTAGTGTTTATATCAGTGTTTCCATTCTCTTGGTAGTCTCTTTTTTAGGAATGGAGCCAAAGAAACACTATATTATTGCAATACTCACTTATTTTCTTTTTATATGCGGAATGTTATTATGGTTTTGGTGCAAAAAGCGCATTTCACAACAATATTTAGAACAAGTTCATAAAAGGGAAATACTTGACTTGAAAGAAACAGTTATAAGATTGCAAAAAGATAATGATACACTTTCTGAAATCATACATAAAGATAATAAATTAATTCCGGCTTTAGAGCTATCTGTAAAAACCTTTTTGATATCAGTAGCACAAAATGATTGCAAGAAAGAACGCATTTCGTCAGCACAAGAATTAATCGAACAAATTGAACATATTTCAAGCGAAAGAGCTGGGATTGTAAAAAGCTACGAACAGTCAGACATTTCAACGCCACAAACAGGTATTCCAATAATTGACGCTTTATTTTCACTCATGGCATATAAAGCCATGAATACACACACTACAATTAACTTTGTTATATCAAGTAATATAAAACAAATGCTAAATACGGTTATTTCTGAAGAGAATTTGTCAACCCTTTTAGCTGATTTAATAGAAAACGCGTTAATTGCTGTAGCCCATACCAATAAGGAAAAACGCATTCTCGTTGAACTTCTCAAGGAAAATGAAATATATTGTATTAAAATTAGTGACAATGGAGTACCATTTCCACAGGAAGTTCTAAACAATCTGGGGATTCAGAGAATAACAACTCATAAAGATAGTGGTGGATGTGGCATTGGCATGATGAGCATTTGCAAAATATGCAAAGAAAACAACGCCAGCTTTACAATTAAAAAGTTTTCAACAGAAGAATTATACAGCAAAACCATTACAATTCGTTTTGATGGACTAGGTTCAATTAACCTTTAATCTTTTTTTGTATATTGAACATGGGACGGAAGCAAATCCGCCCCATGTTATTATTTATTCAATCAATCCAAAAAAATGTAATGCATCTTTGATTGCTTCTGCCTTTTCCAGTGGACATTTGGGATATTCACGCTTTGGTGTATCTGTTTTGTTTGGTGCTTCATGCATGGGCAATCCGCACATAGATTTTACTTCTGCAATATATGAGGAAAGTTATCCACATCATAGAAAAAAACATTTAACAATTACCTATAACTAATTACTATATATATAATTATAATCCCTTATTGGGCAAAGCCCGTCACTCGAAAGTATGTATTACAGGATATCCGAATGAATATATTTTGTCATTCACCTTCTCCCTGGTTTTATCAGACACTCGCGAGATATCATTGTCTATATACTTATATTAAATATACCATTCAAATTGTCAAGCAATTGACCATGAAGACACTCTTATTAGACCATTATATTTTTTATTCAGAAAATAATACAGAATCCCACCATATCCGCTCATCATCCCAGGATTCATCCGTTCTTGCGGCAACAGTTTAAAATCACCAACCAATCGTATCTTCGATTTCACCTCCATTTCCTCTCCCAAAGTTTCATTCAGATATTCCATACTCCACACATTACCACATATCCCATGACACAAGCACCAGCTATCCCTTTTCCAATACTCTCTAACTTTTGTGTATGCCCATAATATATCTTTTTTGAGGCGTTCTTCCCATTCAGAATCTTCCACAACCTGATAACAATATATCCTCGAAGCCAGGACTCCCGCTGCTCCATGACACCATGCAACCGTATCAATCGGAATCTGTTCTGAACCTTTTCCTCTGATATCTGCCCAATTGTTAATTTGCGGACGGTATAACGACTCCTCGTACGCCCAGATATGCTCTGCCAGTTTCTTATATTTTTCTATTCCAGTCTCTCTCCATAGCGCAATTACCGGCATCAGCACTCCGCTGTTCCCATGAGCCATCCCTGCCATAGGCGGTGTTCCTTTTTCTGTAATCCAACCAATTCCGGCTTCCTGCTTCTCCCTCTTTTGTTCCAATACCCTGAATGCCCGTTCTGCCATATCCAGGTATCCCCGGTTACCGGTAACCTGATATGCAAGAAGCAATACTTGTGCTGCTTCTGCATTTACTGAAAAAGCATATGCTTCAACGTTGTATAGATTTTTCTTATTTTTTCTGCATTTTCCACCAAATATGAATGATACCCTCCGACATTTCCCGAAAAGTCTACTTCCGTCCGCCGGATTCTATCTGCCAGACGACACTCATCCGCACATCCTGCACTACCTACCTCCGGCTGGATGGCTCTGTCCGATAATGCATACATTAGCAATAACATTCCTGCCTGATCACTCTCCTCTGCATGGTATACACGATTCATACACTTTTTCTGGTTTTCTGACGTTAGTTCTAATGATATTCGGACGTATTCTGCTTGACTCTCAAGATCCGCCTCATCCAGATCATTTAGTCTCTGATACAGCATCTCCATACCCGAACATGCGAAATATCCGGTCATCTCCTCACCCTGCGCCGTTACAAGATTCCGTCCATCCAGACAATAATAAAAATACGAAATATCTCCATTCAAAAGACTCCTGATCTCACTCTCAACAATCTGCCTGTCATCTTCCCCACGCCCCTTCCATAAGGAATGTAAGAAGATCTCTCGTTCTGCCCCGTCCATCATCATGCTGGGATAATAGGGACTTGATAAAAGCATGCTATACCGCTGCGTATCTGCTGCTAAAACCCTGCTTCTGGTTCCCTGTAATAACCTTAGCATCTTTTTGAATTCTTTTTTATAGCTTATCACTTGAGAATAAGCGCTTGTATAGTCTTTCACGATAATCAACCTTCTTTATGGATTTTCATCTCAAAAACACATCAATAAAAACTAGCATTACATTATTTCCTATAATCGCAATAACGTACCCCAAACAAGCCATAAATAAATTCAATAATTTTTTTCTTTTTCCATGGCAACAATCATTCCTAGCAATCCTGCCAACATCAAAAGTCCTGTGTCTTGTTTTATAAAAAGATGTGCCAGTATTCCTACAACTGCCACATATCCAATAAGTATCAGATACTCTGTCCTTCGTAACTGTTTACTCAGTAAGCCAGTTGCCCCTATGACTACACAAAGTCCCGATAATACTCCATTTATTAAGATCATACAACTCACACCATTTCATTATTATTCTCTTAACAGGTTCCTCATTTCTCTATATGAGACCTCTACCTTTAATCCTCCTGGCATTAACGCGTAATGATTCTTCTTATCTATTTCTCGAATCTTTTTTTTCTGCACAATGCAAGATTTATTCACATAAATAAAATCCCCACCCAATATTTCAAACATTTTTTTCAATGTTTCTTTTATTTTTATTTTTTGACTCGTTGTATAGATATCAATCATATGAGTACTTTTAATTGCTTGTACCATTACAATATCTTCAATAGGAATCTCTATCATCCGGCTTCCCGATTCCAACTGTATATCTAAAAAAAACAATGCCGGAGATTCCCCATATTTATTTACATCAAATAAAGTGTATTGTGGATTTTTTCGAGCCGACACAACCTTGGCATCCTTATGTGTGTTTGTAATATATTTTTCTATAATTCAAAAACAAACGTATTACTTTATAACTTTTTCTTCCGCTTTCAAATTTTTCCATAATTTTTACTTTGTCCAATCACAGCGGATACCCGTTCTCTTATGTCAGCTATGCTTTTTTTGAATCACTGCTGTAAGACCATATCAAACCATTGTTTCCCTACAAATGTCCGCAAATAAAGAAATCTATGATTTATGAAAAGGAACATCGAGAAAATCCATTTGTAAAGAAAAGTGGTGCTGGAGTTCAACTCCAGCACCAACTTTATCTACATCCCTTTATTTCTTACCATGCAAACTTTTTCTCAAAGTAAGCATCCAAGTCTTCTATTTTAACTCTTTCCTGTTCCATGGTGTCTCTGTCACGTACGGTTACTGCTCCGTCTTCTTCGGAATCGAAATCGTAAGTTACACAGAATGGTGTTCCGATCTCGTCCTGGCGGCGGTAACGTTTACCGATGTTGCCACGTTCATCGTATTCGCAGTTATACTTCTTGCACAATTGTGTATATACTTTTTCAGCACCTTCATTTAACTTCTTAGAAAGTGGAAGGACTCCTATCTTTACTGGTGCAAGTGCCGGGTGGAAGTGAAGGACTGTTCTTGTATCTCCGCCTTCTAATTCTTCTTCGTCATATGCGCTGCAAAGGAATGCCAGCACCATACGGTCAGCACCCAGTGATGGTTCAATAACGTATGGAATATATTTTTCTTTCTTCTCATCATCAAAGTAAGACATATCCTGCTTAGATACATTCTGATGCTGAGTCAGGTCATAATCTGTTCTGTCTGCGATGCCCCACAGCTCACCCCATCCGAATGGGAAGAGGAATTCTACGTCTGTTGTTGCACGGCTGTAGAAGCAAAGTTCTTCTGGTGAATGATCACGTGGGCGTAACTCTTCGTCTTTAATGCCAAGAGCCTTCAGCCAGTCAAGGCAATACTTCTTCCAGTATGCATGCCATTCGAGGTCTGTTCCCGGCTCACAGAAGAATTCTAATTCCATCTGTTCAAATTCTCTGGTACGGAATGTAAAGTTACCAGGTGTAATCTCGTTACGGAAAGACTTACCGATCTGGCAGATACCAAATGGAATCTTCTTTCTTGAAGTACGCTGTACATTCTTGAAATTTACGAATATTCCCTGTGCCGTCTCAGGTCTCAGATATACCGTATTCTTTGCATCTTCTGTAACTCCCTGGAATGTCTTGAACATCAGGTTAAACTCACGAATCTCTGTAAAGTTATGCTTTCCACATGTTGGACATGGGATCTCATGCTCCTTGACAAATGCCTCCATCTGTTCATGGCTCCATCCATCAATACTGTCTCCAATATCGATACCGTTCTCATGTGCATAATCTTCAATCATCTTATCTGCACGAAAACGCTCATGACATTCTTTACAGTCCATCAATGGATCACTGAATCCGCCAAGGTGTCCGCTTGCCACCCATGTCTGTGGATTCATAAGGATTGCACAGTCAACACCAACATTATATGGATTCTCCTGTACAAACTTCTGCCACCATGCTTTTTTGACATTGTTCTTTAACTCTACTCCGAGGTTTCCATAGTCCCATGTATTTGCAAGCCCTCCGTAAATCTCAGATCCTGGATATACAAACCCCCTGGATTTCGCCAATGCCACGATTTTGTCCATTGTTTTTTCTACCATATCCTCATCCTCACCTTCTGTTTTTTATACTTGCAGAATCTGCTTCCGATAACTTTCACCGGATGCACGACAACTGAAATGTATAATTGTAAACTATTATACATTTAACTGTATATCTTTTCAAGGTGTTATTTACTGAAATCTGGGAAAATCAGGCAATCGGAGAAAAGTCTCTCATATCCTTGTGTTGCTCCTAATTCCATATAATCCATATTGTGAGCTAATTCTTCCATTTCTCGCTTTACCTGAGCTGACATCAGTGCCATATATGCGCCTGTCTTCGAGGAGTTTCCGACATAGACAAGCCTGTCTTCAACTTCCTGTGGCAAGATTCCTGTTCCTGTCAGACTATCCGCCGGAAGATGTGCTCCAAACTGACCGGCAATCATCACTTTATCCAGATCTTCCATCTGGATTCCAGCTTTATTCAGAAGAGCTATAAATCCGGACAGAATTGCCCCTTTTGCAAGCTGTACCTGGCGTACATCTCCTTGCGTGATGAGAAGCTTTTCAGGACTCTCTGTCATGATAAATTCTCGTTTTCTTCCATCTAACTGGAGCATCGGATAACGGTAATCTGTTTCTTCTAATTTATCTTTCTTAATAAACGCACCATCCTTGCGTACCAGACCAGACTTTAACAATTCCTTTACCACTGCAAGAATACCGCTTCCACACACACCGATTGGCGGTTCATCGCCAATGACTTTTAGCTTCACACCTTCTTCGGTGATCTCTACATCCTCAATGGCACCCTCTGCCGCACGCATGCCGGAACTGATATTCATTCCTTCCAGAGCCGGACCAGCTGCACAAGAACAGCACAAGAGCTTTCCATGACTGGACAATACGATTTCTCCATTGGTTCCAATATCAATGAATAATACATTGCCTTTTTCTTTCTCCAACTCACACACATAAGCGCCAGCCACAATATCTGCCCCTATATACGCGGAAACGGATGGAAGACAATAAAGCCTTGCTCCCTTCGCCGCATGTATTCCAATCGAATCAACTGGAATATCCTTTGATTTTACGAACATTGGAGCATACGGTGCTTTTCCGATCGACGTTGCATCTACTCCAAGGAGCGTATGCATCATTGTACAGTTTGCGCCCACTGTAATCTCATAGATTCGTTCTCTTGAGATTCCAGCCTGCCTACAGATCTCTTCAATCATATCGTTAATGGATTCTACAATAGCATTGCGAAGTTTTTCCACGCCATCCTGTGGATGCTCCAGTTCATAAGTAATTCTCGTAAGAACATCCAGTCCAAAATGCTTCTGCGCATTAATCATAGATGCATTAGCCAGCTCTTTCCCTGTATGCATATCAATCAATGCACATACGACAGTCGTCGTTCCAATATCAATCGCCACACCATACATGGAATCTGAAGTGTCACCTTCTTCAACCTGTATCACTTCACCATTATGCAGAACAACTGTGACCTGTCCCGGGACGAATGTTGCAGACTGCAGAGCCGAAAAACTGATATTATCCATTCCAAGTTGCTCTTTTATCTGATCTTCCCAAGGGGTCTGATCACTTAATGTCGGCTTATGGATCTCTATTACTCGTTTTTCGATATCACAGTCAAATGCAAAATCCGGGATGTAGCCCGTAGTCAAGACTTCATGTTTCCGCTCTTTTCCGAGAAGTTCAATCTCCAGATCATCTTCCGGTCTGACCAGACAGGAAAGACGAATTCCCGCCTCCAGTTCTTCTGTTTTCAACAGTTTTCGCTCCGTCTCGCAGATTGCCGGAATATTTCCTTCCAGAACCTTAACACGGCATTTCCCACATACTCCCTTCCCATTACAGGGATTGTCCACAAATATCTTCTCAGCAAGAAGAATTTCCAGCAATGTTTTTCCTACTGTATACTCGTAACTCTTTCCTGCCGGCTGTACTGTTATCTTAGGCATCAGCTAGTACCTCTTCTTCTTTTAATGTTTTTAAAATTGTCTGTATATTCACAAGCGGTGACTTTGTTCCCAGACCACACGCCGGTGAAATGATATCCGAGCCGCCGGCAACACAGCTGCGAGTCAGCTTCGCCACACGCTCCGGATCTCCAAACTCCAATGCATAGGTACTGACATTTCCCATCAGAACACGATCTTCCAGATGCTTTCTTGCCTCAGACATTGGCACGACAGAGTCGAAACTTAATGCATCACTGTGTACCATATCAATCTGTTTATATACACTTTTCATCTGTCCACAGATATGCACGATAGTTCCCATCTTCTCATCCTGAAGTCCATCCAGAACCATATTCAGATATTTTACTGCATATTCTTCAAAATATTTTGGCCCCAGAATCTCTCCTGTACCACTCGGATCTGAGATTGCAATAACATCTGCTCCAGCCTCGATCTGTGCTCTGGCAAAATCAATAATCTGCTCCGTCACAAACGTCATATATTCATGGGCCTCTTTTTTGTGTTTTCTGAGATCCTTATAAAAATTCACAGGTTCCATTACAGAACTTGCTGTACTGATTGGTCCGGTAATATTTCCAACGATTGGTACATCCAGATTCTTAGCTTTTAAAATACGGATAGCATCTAAAACTACCTTTGCACGACCCTCTTCATGATTTACCGGCTTTAGTTGCTTCCAATCCAGTACAGAATCGATGGCATACCCCGTCACATGAGGCTCGAATATCTTCGTTCCCATGGTCACTTCTGCCCCCATTGCCTCCGCTTCTACGGTCATGCAGAATGGTACCCCCACATTTTCAAAGCAGCCATTCTCATAGTTCGCCAATGCAAGCTTCGCCATCATCTCAGCATCTGTATGTGCCTTTGGCCATGTTACCCCGCAGGTATCCATAAGTTCCGACGTAATCATATTCATCATTCCACCTGGGCATATGCAAGGCGGACGATCTACCTCTTCATGATGGAACACTTTTTCCAAACGTTCTTTCTCTGTCAACATGTATCGCCTCCTTATTACGCAATTCCCATCAGACGCTTAGCAAGCTTTACGGCTTCCACTGCATTTACAGAATAACCGTCTGCTCCGATCTCATCTGCATATTTCTGAGAAATCGGACTTCCACCAATCATAATCTTGAACTGATCACGGATCCCGCGCTCTTTTAACTTATCAATAACGGTCTTCATACCAATCATAGTAGTTGTCATCAGTGTTGACATACAGATAATAGAAGCTCCTACTTCCACTGCCCTATCTACAAAACTATCTAACGGGACATCTCTTCCCAAATCATACATTTCAAACCCTGCTGTGTCCAGCATAATCTTCACAAGATTCTTGCCAATATCATGAGTATCTCCTTCCACAACACCGATAACAACTTTTGGTTTTTCTACACCGGTATCATCTGCCGGAAGATGCGGGCGAAGCACGTCTAATCCTGCATACATTGCATCAGAACAGAGCAGTACATCGGTAACGAAATATTCTTCTGCATCGTACAAATCACTCGCCTTATTCATTCCATCTACAAGTCCATCCATAATACCATCAAATGCTGAGTATCCTGCTTCCAGATATTCATTCGCAACATCTACGACCTCTTCGTCCTCCATTTCAACTACACATTCAGATAACGCTTCCAGTAATTCCTCTTTTGATCTTGCCATGATCATTTCCTCCTAAAACTTATTAATCAAGATTAACATCTATTGATTCTATAAACTACCTCTTAATCTTCTTGCAATCCTTTCGGCAGGCATCCTATTTTCGCACCACGCCCATATTTTCTTGCTGCATAGATAAGAGCTTCCATATTCTCTTTAGATGTACCAAACGGCGTCTGACATCCGACGTTAAGCTGGAATCCTTTTGGACTGTCTCCTGCCTTTTCAATACATTCTTTACAGGACGCAATCACCTCATCAATCGTACCATTTAACATAACATCTACTGGCGGTACATTTCCCATTAACATCACTTTATCTCCAATCGCTTCTTTTGCCTCAGCAAGATCTTCGCAATTATCTATACTAAATGCACATACTCCACTATTTGCAATGTCGTTCCAGATTGGTTTTGTCTTTCCACAAATATGGATCATCGGCGGCTGTCCTGTTATTTCATAAAGCCCATCAATTAACTCTTTCAAATATGGGTAAGAAAACTCATCGAACTGCTTTTTACTCAAAATATCCGAGCAGGTCACCGGATCAGATATAAATACAGAACATGGCCCAAATTCTTTACAAAATGCTTCTACCCATTTTAATGAACATTCATTGGAAAGTTTCAAAAGCTTTTTCAGCATTTCCGGATTTTTTCTGGTATCTCTTAACATTAAATCCACCGGCCTGATCGCAGCTGCACATGACACTGGCCCTGTCACACCTGTGCTGATTGGATATTCGGGTAATCGTTTTTTTAATTCTTTTGCCATATCAAGCATTGGGGTAAGAACGGGATTGTCATATGGGTCCACTACTTTTAATTTATCAATATCTGCATAATCCATAAGGACATGTTCTTCGATTCGAGGCACTCCGTATTCTGGTGTGAAAAGTTTCGATCCAAGTGCTACTCCAATGGTTCTTAAATCCGGCCCAACTCCAAATCCAAAATTGTTATATGTCACATCCTTCTCCCTGATGACCTTTGCCATAACTTCCGGATCTTCACTCATTTGTTTCGTTGAATATCCCATCAAATCGGCAATCGCCATGTCTGGGGCAAGAATTCCATATGGAATGCAGTCCACTTCCTCCCCTTTCATGTATGCTGCCATACGTTCAGAAGGTGTCATCTCTTCTTTCTGTTCATTCATCAACTTTTTCAGCTCTTGATAATCCATTTTTTACCTCCTAAAATAAAATACGGTACGAAAAAACAGCGTAAACACTGTCTTTCCCCACCGAAATCTCCTGAAAATATATAGCAGGTCTCCTGACTCGACTTCGTCCTCTGGATTTCCTTCCCCAAAAGCAAAATATTTTGAGTGGTCAACAAAACCATCGTCCGTCACACAGTAGAGCGGGCTGCTCCGGACTCTCACCGAATTCCCTTTTCAACAATTCTCATTGTCACTATATACGTTTACATTTCAAGTTTATCATGTGAATTAACATTTTCCAAATCGGTTATTTCTATAGTAAAAGTCTTATATAGATAGTTTCTATTCTACGGGTTTTTCATCTCTAAATGATTCATTCACTTTATGTTTTCGTTCTGACAAACTATAATACAGATAAATATATTACAGGAAACGCTGCTTGAAAAAGAATAACATCAGAGAGGAGCTTCGCACACCAACAGATCTGGTCGGGTGCGAGGCTCCCCTTTTATGTATATTTTTATCCTAATTTTGTCAATTGTTCTAATATCTCTAATGACTTAAATCTTTTTCCTACGTAAGTTTCCAGATATCTTCCGGTCACTTTTCCCAGTTCCCGAAGCACTTCATCAGATACGGTAAAGGTATATAGTTTTTCCACCGGCGTTCCCACAATATATTGAAGCGTATAGATTGTGGAGGGATTCAGCACCATTCCATCCGAAACATCTCTTCTGCATCTGTCACAGAGCAGACCTCCACGTCTAACACTGAACACCATTGGTCTTTCTCTGTCCCCGCATCCTACACACTGGAATACCTGTGGTCCTTCTCCATTGATACTGACCGTTTTCAGCTCATAGATATATCGAATCAGCCGGTTTGGTATATGGGGATTTACAAGTGCCCGAAGAGTCTGATACAAGAGCTTTAAAAGCTGAGTCTCATCGTTAGCTTCTCTTGCATAATAGTTGGCCAGCTCCATAAAATAGAATCCGTAATATGCCCCTTCAACATCCATACGCAGCTCCTGAAAGTAATTGGAAATAGAGGCCGACACCAATGTATATGATGTCCGCCCCTCATAAACTGTAAATTCTCCGAAGGAAAATGGACTCGTTACTCCCATCAGTGCACTGTTAGGCCTTCTTGCGCCGCGGGCAAATGCTGCAATCTTCCCTCGTTCTTTTGTCAGAATTACCACTCGTCTGTCATATTCGCCGACAGGAGTCGCCTGCAGGACCAAGCCTGTCACTGTAATCTGATTCACCGTTTATTCCACCTTCATGGTCTTTTATTATCTGTTTACAAATCTGCATTCCCTTATAGCAAAGATAATCTGTCACTTTTCCCGTCTCCAGAAAACGCTCCCAGTACTCTTCTTCCATGAAATCACCTCATCCTCTGTTGATAGGATTAGGTTCTCCCAGAAAAGGCTGATTTTATTCTTCATCCCGATAACCAAAATTTTTCATTAGATATTCACTGTCCCGCCAATCCTTCTTTACCTTGACCCAGAGTTTCAGATTTACCTGACAATCCAGCATTTTCTCAATCTCATAGCGGGCTGTGCTACCAATCTTTTTCAACATATTTCCTTGTTTTCCAATAATTATCCCCTTGTGGGAGTCTCTCTCACAGATAATGGTCGCATTAATATGCATTACCTTCTTCTGCATCTTCATCTGGTCAATTGCCACCGCAATTCCATGTGGAATCTCATCCTGCAGACAATGAAGTGCTTTTTCGCGGATCAGCTCTGCTACGATCTGACGCTCCGGCTGATCAGTAATGGTATCCTCATCATAAAACTGTGGTCCATAAGGAAGATACTTCATGATCACTCGGATCAACTCATCCGTATTATCCCCATTTCTTGCAGACACCGGAACAATTTCCGCAAAATCGCAGACATCCTTATACGCTGCAATTGCCGGCAATACCTCTTCCTTCTTCACACTGTCAATCTTATTAATAACCAGAATAATTGGGGTATGAACTCTCTGAAGCTGCTTGGCAATGTGCTGCTCACCTGCACCGATGAACGTCGTTGGCTCCACAAGCCACAACACCACATCCACCTCATTCAACGTCCGCTCTGCCACATTCACCATATATTCCCCAAGCTTATTCTTCGCCTTGTGGATACCCGGCGTATCCACAAACACGGTCTGCCCCTTCTCCGTTGTCAGCACCGTCTGGATACGATTTCTCGTCGTCTGCGGCTTATTAGAAGTAATGGCAATTTTTTGTCCTATCAGACAATTCATCAACGTAGATTTCCCCACATTTGGGCGTCCGATCAAAGTAACAAATCCCGATTTATAATCTTTTCTCATAAAAACTCCTTAAATGGGGACGTAGTATTCTTTCAATTTACTACGTCCCCTGTTAAAAACTTGTCACAGTTTTAAACAGTTCTTTATTTTCTTCTATTATATCTTCGCTTCCAACTACGCACAGTTGATCTGCCTTCAATACGGCCTCTACAACTCGGTAAAGGGCGCGAATATCATCTTGTGTTGCATCTAGAATCTGGCTGCGTTCTTCGCGGATCATGTCTGCGCTTACTTTATTCATGTAGAGGTTCATGGATCGTTCGCCTTTGGTTGCGGGTGTCATAGGCTGATCTATATTGCTGATGGTTCCGATGATGTATTTGGTCATGTCTCTGTCGCTTACGGTGAAGTTCTTCAGGTAATCTACAATTCCTTCGTATACTTCTATGGTGCGCTTCAGATTTGGATCACGGTAGGAAACGAAATAACCTTCTCCTATGCGGTTGAAATTGCTCATGCATCCATATGCTCCGCCTTTTACACGGATATTCTGCCAGAGATAATCGTAGCTTAGGATTACCTTCAGGATCTGAAGTGCTCCGGTATATGCAGCTCCATTATCGATGAAGTTACCGGTTCGTGCCACATACTGTACTTTTGATGCTGTTTTGAATCCTTCGTTCTTCTTTTCGCAATGGATGATGCATGGCGTCTCTTCTGGAACTTCTTTGTAAAGTCTTTCGGAAAGATTGGCAATCATCTTCTCTAATCCGTCCATTCCTTCTTTTGAAGCAGTATAACTGATCATCATGTTATCCGAACGGAATAGTTTCTTGGTAAGATCGATAAGTGTTGCGGTTATTGATTCTTTTTCTTCCTCAAAATGATCTGACAGCTCCACTATCTTCTGGTAAAAATCTATGCCATTTGTCATATCTTTGAATTTTGCGGACGGAGAAGCATATGACAATGCCCGAAGCGCCGCTGTTGTATGCCCGGATGACTGGAATTTCATAGAGAGCCTTGACTTGGTCATTGCCAGGATCTCCTTGATTCGTTTCGTATCATTTAACTTGGAAGCAGTCAGAATCTCCCCCATCATCTCAAATGTTTTTTCAAGCTTTGGATAAAGTGCTTTTCCCTTAATTTCAAATGTTGCTTTAAATACCTTCTCCCTTATATTGGTAACATCGTTATAAAGCTCCAGCGATGTTCCAATTCCTCCGGTATGCATATTAATCTCATTAAAGAGTTCCCCGTATCCGTAATTCTCTGTATCAATGATTCCTAACACAGACTGCAAGATTCCAACATAAGGAAGTTCTTTTGCACTGACTCCAGACAGATCGAACATTACATCCACATAGCCAATTCCGTTTGTCTCAATCTCATGAAACACGACCGGAATTCCTGCCAAATTCATCTCTTCATTAAAAATCGGATCTATTTCTCTGGAAATATCTTCTCGATTTAAAACCGGAATCCGTTCCAGCGCTTCTTCACTCTCTGGTTCTGACTGGTATTCTTCCAGCTTCTTTGTCCGAGAAACCATTTCTCTGATTTCCTCATCGCTCAGGCTGGCTTTATATTCTTGCAATCTTGCATCCAGCTCAGCATCCATGCGGGCAGTACGCCCCTTCTCAGGTTTCACAATAACAATCGCACCATGAGTATTATCCAGCAGATATTTCTGGATCAAGTCCTCATAATAGCGAGTTCCCACCTGTTTTTTCAGGAACGCAAATGTATCCAATGCCTCGATATGAATGAATGGTTTGTCATCATCATATAGCCAGCTATCCATTATCTGAAGTCCATACATCAATCCCTTCGGATAATTTCCAAAATCAGCTTCTCTGTAACGGAACTCATGATAATTAATTCCCGCCTCAAGTGCTTTCTGATCCATCCCATTTTTCACAATGTCAGTCAGCACATTCTCGATAACTTCAATAAAGTTATCTTTCTGATCTGCATCTGCATTCTTAGCTATTACAGAGAAAATCGGCTGATAAATTCCATTATCATAGGATCCCATAATATCCTGTCCAATTCCAGCATCCGTAAGAGCTGTCTTCAATGGCGCACCTGGTGCAGATAACAATGCGTAATCCAGAATTTCAAACGCCAGATACAATTCTCGATCTAGACTTGTACCAATTACCTTATTATAAGAAAGGTACGTATTTTCGTCTTCTGATTCATCGCTTGCTATGGAATATGGCATCTCCAATTCCTTCATTTCTGAAAAAGCTTCTTGCAAATGAATCTCTGAATCTACTACTTTTTTCTCATAATGACAAAGATATTCCCGATCCAGCCAACATAGCTTTTCTTCCATATCCATATCTCCATAAAGATATATATAGCTGTTGGACGGATGATAATAGGTCCTGTGGAAATCCAGGAACTGTTCATAGGTCAGCTCTGGTATGACCTCCGGATCTCCACCAGATTCATTTGCATAGGATGTATCTGGAAATAATGTGTTCAGAACCACTCGGTCAAGCACACCTTCCGGTGAAGAGAATGCCCCCTTCATCTCATTATAGACCACTCCATTATAACTTAATTTGTCATCTGCAGAATCCAGTTTGTAGCTCCAGCCTTCCTGACGGAATGTCTCTTCATGCTCATAGATATTCGGATACAGTACCGCATCCATATATACATGCATAAGATTCTGGAAATCCTTATCGTTACAGCTTGCCACTGGGTATACTGTCTTATCCGGATAAGTCATTGCATTTAAAAATGTATTGAGTGATCCTTTCACTAATTCTACAAATGGATCCTTGGCCGGGAAGTTCTTTGATCCGCACAGCACAGAATGTTCCATGATATGTGGCACTCCGGTACTGTCACTGGGCGGAGTACGAAAACCGATGCTAAACACCTTGTTCTCATCGTCATTTTCTATCAGAAGAACTCTTGCGCCACTCTTCTTGTGCCTCATCAAATAACCTTTAGACTGAATTCCCTTCAATTCTTCTTCCTTGATCAAGTCATATGTCTTCAAATCTCTGATGCTCATAAGATTTTGTTATCTCCTTTCTTCCGGTGTCGTCACAACTACACCTATAGCATTATAACATCTTTTTTTCAATGGTTGAACCCTGTTTTATACTTTTGCCTATACAGAGTATTTTATCCAATTTAATCCCAGGTTACAAGCAGATTTGGAAAGGATTTTCATTAACAAAAAAACAGAAGTCTCTTTCGAAACTTCTGTTTTTTATCGACATTTTTATTTATCTGCGGTAACTTTACGAATCACCATCAATGTTCCAACCATTAAAACAATTCCAATTGGCAGACAGATAAATGCATTCTGTACAAATCCAGCGATTACATAAGTAACAAATGATACTGCTGCTGCCGTAATCGCATATGGAAGCTGTGTAGATACATGGTTAACATGATTACACTGCGCTCCGGCCGAAGCCATGATCGTCGTATCAGAAATCGGTGAACAATGGTCACCACATACAGCACCTGCCATACATGCAGAGATAGAGATAATCATCATCGTCTCATTTGTTCCAGAAAATACTGCAACTACGATCGGAATCAGGATACCGAAGGTTCCCCATGAAGTACCAGTTGCAAATGCCAGGAAACATGCTACAAGGAAGATGATTGCAGGAAGGAGATTCATGAACCCTCCGGCTGCATTCTGAACTACATTAGCCACATATTCTTTCGCACCCAGACTGTCTGTCATTGCTTTCAAGGTCCATGCAAATGTAAGGATCAAGATTGCAGGTACCATTGCTTTAAATCCATCTGGAATACATGCCATAGAATCAGAGAATTTCAACACTTTGCGAACTGCATAGAACACAATCGTAATTACAAATGCAAAGAAGCTTCCAAGCATAAGGCCTACCGATGCATCACTTGCAGAAAACGCCTCAATAAATCCTACTCCACCAAAGAAGCCACCGGTATATATCATACCAATTACACAACACACAATCAGAACAGCCACGGGGAAGATCAGGTCTATGACGCCACCCTTGCTGTCCACAACATCTTCTTCTGCATTAGCATACGGACGATCCGCTGTAGTATATAGATCCCCCTGAAGTGCATTCGTTTCGTGAAGCTTCATCGGGCCATAATCCATCTTTAATATTACAATTGTAACCATCATAACAATCGTAAGTAATGCATAATAGTTATATGGAATCGCACGAATAAAGATAGAAAATCCATCCTCACCCTCAACAAATCCGGTAACTGCAGCCGCCCAAGATGAAATTGGGGCAATAATACAAACTGGTGCAGCTGTCGCATCAATCAGATATGCCAGCTTTGCTCTCGATACATTATGCTTATCTGTCACCGGACGCATAACGCTTCCTACGGTCAAGCAATTAAAATAATCATCAATAAAGATCAATACACCAAGGAGAATGGTTGCAAGCTGTGCACCTGCGCGGCTTTTGATATGTACACTTGCCCAGCGACCAAATGCAGCTGAACCACCAGCCTTATTCATCATGCACACCATAATTCCCAGAATTACGAGGAACACAAGGATTCCCATATTGTAACTATCTGTCAGAACTCCGACAATACCATCCTGAAATACATGAAGAACAGTCTCCTCAAACGTAAAACCAGAATAAAATACGCCTCCAATTAAAATACCAATAAATAATGAACTGTATACTTCCTTTGTAATCAATGCAAGTACAATTGCGACGATTGGCGGAACCAGTGACCAGAAAGACGCATACATCTTTGGCACATACTCAGCCGCTTCATCTGCAGCAAATACGGTCATTGAACTACAAAGAAGAATACACAGAAGGGTCATCACACCCCACATTGCTTTTTTCTTTCCTCTCATTGCTAAAATTCCTCTCTTTTGCTTATATATTGAAAATAAAAATACCATGAACAACGCTTACCGGGCGCGCTCATGGCATAACAGATCAATACTGTGTCATACATCCATGATAGCGCTCCACTGTTGTGACAGTCTGCAGCATGTTCTGACTACAGCCCAGAAATCCTATTGGGAGAATAGAATTCCTTCGGCAGATCCCCCTTTTCTAATCGGCAGTCCTCCCAGACTATTGCCACAAAGTACTTATGAAATCTGCGCCTCTATCAAGTCTCATTATTCATATAACAAAGTTGTATCATTTTTATAAGGAAAAGTCAACCAATGATATATAATTTAGCAATGATTTGCATAGATCTGTGATCATAAATAAGGCGGCCGCTTTCGCGACCGCCCATATTACCTTACAACTGAATCTTATTCTTCTGTTCCGTACAGAGTAACCAGTTTCTTCAGATATGCATATCTTTCCATAGCCTCAGCTTCGTTTCTAGCGAATAACTTCTCAGCTTTTGCTGGATTTGCTCTCTTCAGTGCATTGTAACGAACTTCTCCGTCAAGGAATGCCTGGTAATCTTCCTGCTTAGGCTCTTTGCTGTCAAGTGTGAACTTGCCGCCTTCAGCTGCAGGATTGAATCTGAAGTTGTTCCAGTATCCACATTCTACTGCCAATGCTTCCTCAGTCTGAGCTTTGCTCATACCTTTCTTGATACCATGGTTGATACATGGAGCGTAAGCGATGATCAGTGATGGTCCTGGATAAGCCTCTGCCTCTGCAATTGCTTTTACAGTCTGGTTGAAGTCTGCACCCATAGCAATCTGTGCTACGTATACATAACCATAACTCATAGCGATACCAGCGAGGTCTTTCTTCTTAGTCTCTTTTCCGCCTGCTGCGAACTGTGCTGTTGCACCTGTCTTAGTAGCCTTAGAAGACTGTCCACCTGTGTTAGAGTAAACCTCTGTATCAAATACCATGATGTTGATGTCTTCACCGCTTGCTAATACGTGGTCAACACCACCGAATCCGATATCGTAAGCCCATCCGTCACCACCGAAGATCCACTGGGATTTCTTAGCAAGGAAGTCTTTATTCTTAACGATGTCTTTGCATGTCTCGCAATCACATCCGTCTAATGCTGCAACCAATTTATCTGTAGCATCTCCGTTTGATACACCACAGTTAAATGTATCCAGATATTCCTGGCAAGCTGCTTTTACTTCTGCAGAAGCTGCATCAGATGCTGCAACAGTCTCAACTTCTTCTTTCAATCTCTTTCTGATTGCTTTCTGAGCAAGTAACATACCATAACCAAACTCAGCATTGTCTTCGAATAAGGAGTTAGCCCATGCAGGTCCCTGTCCTTTTCCGTTTACTGTATATGGTGTAGATGGTGAAGAGTTACCCCAGATAGAAGAACATCCTGTTGCATTAGCAATGTACATTCTGTCACCGAATAACTGTGTGATCAACTTAGCGTAAGGTGTCTCACCACAACCTGCACAAGCGCCTGAGAACTCTAAGAGTGGCTGTTTGAACTGGCTTCCCTTAACAGTCTCTGGTTTAAACTTAGCAACAACTTCTGGTTTAACCGGAATCTCTCTACCGAAATCAAATACATCCTGAGATGCTGCATTTGCTTCCAGATTCTCCATAACAAGAGCTTTCTCACCCTTCTTACCTGGACATACGTTAGCACATGAACCACATCCTGTACAGTCAAGAGCTGATACAGTCATAGTGAACTTCATACCTGGCATACCAATCATATCGATTGCCTGTGTTCCTTCTGGAGCTTTTGCAAGTTCATCCTCTGTAAGAGCAACCGGACGGATAACTGCGTGAGGACAAACATATGCACAACGGTTACACTGGATACAGTTTTCAGATTTCCATACCGGGATATCTACTGCAATACCACGTTTCTCGTATGCTGCTGTACCAGATGGTGTAGAACCGTCTACATAATCATTGAATGCAGATACTGGAAGTGTGTTACCTTCCTGTGCGTTAACTTTTGCCTGAATATTCTTAACGAATGCAACAACATCATCTTTTCCGCCTTTAACTTCTGGTGCAAATAATCCTTCATCTGCACAAGACTTCCAAGACTCTGGAACTTCTACTTCAACTACCTGCTTAGCACCAGCATCAATAGCATCGTAGTTCATCTGTACGATCTTGTCACCTTTTCTTCCGTAAGTAGCCTTAGCTGCTTTCTTCATCAGATCGATAGCTTCTTCTTCTGGAATGATAGCTGCCAGTTTGAAGAATGCAGACTGAAGAACGGTATTGATACGTCCGCCAAGTCCGATCTCTTTACCAATCTTAATACCGTCGATGGTGTAGAACTTGATGTTGTGGTCAGCGATAAATGCTTTCACCTGTCCTGGCAGATGTTTCTCCAGACCCTCCATATCCCATGGGCAGTTCAGAAGGAATGTTCCACCGTCAACTAATTCCTGAACCATGTTGTATTTATTTACATAAGATGGATTGTGACATGCTACAAAGTTTGCTTTGTGAATCAGGTAAGTAGATTTGATTGGCTTCTTACCGAAACGCAGATGAGACATTGTAACACCGCCAGACTTCTTAGAGTCATAATCAAAGTAAGCCTGTGCATACATATCTGTATTGTCACCGATAATCTTGATAGAGTTCTTGTTAGCACCAACAGTACCGTCTGCTCCAAGACCCCAGAACTTACAGTTGATTGTTCCTTCTGGTGTTGTAACAAGTGGTGCACCAACTTCCAATGAAAGATTCGTTACATCATCTTCGATACCAATTGTAAATCTAGCCTTGTCTGTATTATTAAATACTGCAACGATCTGTGCAGGTGTTGTATCTTTAGAACCTAATCCGTAACGTCCGCAGTTAATCGGAACAGCGTCGAACTTAGATCCCTTCAGTGCAGAAACAACATCCAGGTATAATGGCTCGCCCTGAGCTCCTGGCTCTTTTGTTCTGTCAAGTACATTAATATACTTCACTGTATCCGGAATCACATCGATCAATGCCTGTGCGCAGAATGGTCTGTAAAGACGAACCTTAACAACACCAACTTTTTCTCCTGCTGCTGTCAGGTAATCGATCGTCTCTTCGATTGTGTCACAAACAGAACCCATAGCAACGATAACTTTCTCAGCATCTGCTGCTCCATAGTAGTTGAACAGTTTGTAATCTGTACCAATCTTAGCATTAACTTTGTCCATATACTCCTGAACGATAGCTGGCATAGCATCGTAATATGGATTACATGCTTCTCTTGCCTGGAAGAAAATATCCGGGTTCTGAGCAGAACCTCTCTGGCATGGGTGATTTGGATTCAGGGCGTGATTTCTGAATTCATCAATAGCATCCATATCTACCAGATCTTTCAGATCTTCATAATCCCATGTCTCAATCTTCTGAATCTCGTGAGATGTACGGAATCCATCAAAGAAGTTGATAAATGGAAGTTTTCCCTTTAATGCTGCACAGTGTGCAACAGGTGTCAAATCCATAACTTCCTGTACACTTGACTCACAGAGCATTGCTGCACCAGTCTGACGACATGCATATACATCAGAGTGATCTCCGAAGATTGACAATGCGTGACTTGCAAGGGCACGAGCGGATACGTTAAATACTCCTGGAAGCTGTTCACCTGCTACTTTATATAAGTTAGGAATCATTAACAATAATCCCTGGGATGCTGTAAATGTTGTTGTTAAAGCTCCAGCTGCTAATGAACCGTGTACTGCTCCGGCTGCACCTGCTTCTGACTGCATCTCTGTTACCTGGACAGTCTGTCCAAATATGTTCTTTCTACCTTCGGTAGCCCACTCATCTACGTGTTCAGGCATAACAGATGATGGGGTAATTGGGTAAATAGCTGCAACCTCAGTATAAGCATATGACGCATGAGCTGCTGCCTGGTTACCATCCATGGTCTTCATTTTTCTTGCCATTTTTGCTGTTCCTCCTTAAAAAAGTGATACAAATTTTACAATTTGACGTGTATTATAATTATAGTCCCTAAGTATTTAAAAGTCTAGTGATTCTTATGGTTATTTTTGTTCCTTTTTTGATACAAACCGAGTATAATCTGTTTTTATATCAGCTTTATTATAGACAATTCGAATATGTTTTATAAGGCTTTCTTATAGATTGTCTGACAATTTCTTGACAAGGCAGGAAGTTTCGAGTATACTAAAGAAGAGGATTGAATTAGGCGAGGATGCTCTCATAAACTTTGTGAGAGCATCCTTTTTTATTTCATATCTCAAATAATGAAGAGAATGGAGTGTTATTATGAGTAGCAACGAGAAAAAACCTTCAGCCAATTTTGGTTCCCGATTTGGCTACATCATGGTGGCGGCAGGTGCTGCTATCGGACTTGGAAACATTTGGAAATTCCCTTATCTTGCCTACGGCGGTGGCGGTGGCGCATTTATTGTTGTGTACATCATCCTTTGTATCGTACTCGGTCATCCTGTTGTTGAGATGGAGACGGCAATCGGACGTTACGCAAAGACAAACGCAATTGACGCTTACGGAGTTGTAAATCCAAAGTATAAATTTGTCGGATTTGTCAATGTACTTTGTACCTTTTTGATTGATATGTACTATATCATCGTCAGCGGTTATGTATTAAAATATGCTGTTACTTACCTTACAGGTGGACATTTTGGTACTGATAAGACTGCATATTACATGAACTTTATCTCTGACCCGATTGAGCCATTGATTTATGCAGGAATATTAATGATCATTATCGTACTTTTATTATCCAAAGGTATTACAGAACTGGTTGAAAAAGTTACAAAAGTAATCATGCCTTTGCTGTTTGTATTACTTCTTATCTGTGGATTCTGGGCTTTATTTGCATTTGACGGTGCAATTGATGGTCTGAAGTTTTACTTAATTCCTGATTTTTCCAAATTTACCTGGAAGACCTTTGCTGATGCCTGTATGCAGGTAATGTTCTCCGTTGGTATCGGATGGGCGATCTTCGTAACACTTGGTGCCAGTGTAAAAGACAGTGCTAATATCCGGAAAGACTCTATGATGGTAACCATCTGTGATACAGCAGTTGCATTGACTGCAGGTTTTGTAATCATTCCTTCCGTTGTAGGTGCAGGTTCTGAGATGGCTGCAGGTCCATCTCTTGTATTCCTTGCTATGACAGAGATCTTCTCCACTTTACCTGGCGGTAATATCCTTGGATTCTTCTTCTTTACCGCATTGATATTCGCCGTTCTTTCCACATACTTTACAATCCTGGAAATTCCGGTAAAATGTATCGAAGAGAAGTTCCATATCAATCACAGAAAAGCAACCTGGATTACTGCAATTTTAATTTTCATCGGTGGTATCTTCTGTTCTCTGAGTCAGGGTGCTGGTCTGCTCAGCGGTGTGAAGCTCCCATGGTGGGCATATGGTTCAGGTGTTGTATATTATAATATCTATGACTGGATTGATTGTTTCTCCGGTTATGTACTTCTTCCATTAGGATGTCTCCTGACCGCATTCTACTGTTGTAAAGTATGGGGATATAAGGAATACGAGAAAGAATTGACCAAAGATGGACGTGACGGAAAGTTAAGTATGTACGATAAAGTAGTTATGACAGTTGCGGTTCCGATTCTTACATTGATCGTTATTCTGAACTGTTTCGGATTCATCAAATAATGTTCGTTTGATGCTAAAATAGTGTTAAGCATCTTTCCAATTCTTTGACCAGCTAAAAGGCAGAGAATATAATAATATAGAAGAGTAATTTTATTATCTTTTAAGGCTGCTCTCCCCCAAACGCGGGAGCAGCCTTTTTATTTAGGAGGGATGTTCATGAGTAATCACCAAGCAAACAAAACTACTTCAAATTTTGGTTCCCGATTCGGCTATATTATGGTAGCTGCCGGTGCTGCCATTGGTCTGGGGAACATTTGGAAATTTCCTTATCTTGCTTACGGTGGCGGCGGAGGCGCATTCGTATTTGTATACATCATCCTCTGCATTGTTCTTGGGCACCCTGTTGTTGAGATGGAGACAGCAATTGGGCGATATGCAAGGACAAACGGTATTGATGCCTACGGCGTCATTAATAGGAAATGGAAATTCGCAGGGGTCATCAATATTGTCTGTACTGTTATGATTGATATGTACTATATCATCGTCAGCGGTTATGTATTAAAATATGCAGTAACCTACTTATTGGGCGGCAATTTCGGCGCAGACAAAGAGGCCTATTATATGAACTTTATTTCCAAACCAATTGAACCTTTGATCTACGCAGGGATTCTAATGGCAATTACTGTACTTCTTCTGGCTGGCGGCATTACAGAACTTGTGGAGAAAGTCACCAAAGTCATCATGCCTTTACTGTTCGTACTTCTAATCGTATGTGGTATTTGGGCACTCTTTTCTTTCGAGGGAGCAATTGATGGTCTGAAATTCTATCTGGTTCCTGATTTTTCTAAATTTACCTGGAAGACATTTTCAGATGCCTGCATGCAGGTTATGTTCTCTGTCGGTATCGGATGGTCTATTTTTGTAACTTTAGGCGCCAATGTCAATGACACTGCCAATATCCGTAAAGACTCTATGATGGTAACCATCTGCGATACTACCGTAGCTTTGACTGCCGGATTTGTAATTATTCCAACGGTTGTAGGTGCCGGTTCAGAGATGGCTGCAGGTCCTTCTCTAATATTCCTTGCCATGACAGAGATCTTCAGTCAGTTTCCAGGCGGTAATATCATTGGATTCTTTTTCTTTACCGCAATTATATTTGCCGTTTTATCTACTTATTTCACGATCCTGGAGATTCCGGTAAAATGTATCGAAGAGAAATGTCATATCAATCACAGAAGATCTACCGTAATCTGTGCCGTAATCATTTTCATCGGTGGAATCTTCTGTTCCCTGAGTCAAGGATACGGATTGCTAAGCAACATTCGACTTCCCTGGTGGGCATTCAATACCGGCGTGGTATACTACAACGTCTACGACTGGATTGACTGCTTCTCAGGCTACGTCCTTCTGCCTCTCGGCTGCCTGTTGACCGCTTTCTATTGTTGCAAAGTATGGGGATATAAGGAATACGAAAAAGAGCTGACCAAGAATGGACGAGACGGGAAATTATCTACTTATGACAAAGTAATTATGACCGTAGTAGTTCCGGTACTTACTCTAATCGTTATCCTGAACTGCTTCGGTTTCATTTCATAAATAAGTTTTGAGACAAGAAAGGGGATAGGGGCGAACTCCCCTATCCCATAGTTACGACTTCTTCCTTCGGTTTTTCTGCCGGTTTCATCTCAATCAAATGCAGTACAGGCTGCTTATTTCCAAAAGAAGTCACAGATTCATATTCAAATCTTGCTCTGACGCGAATCCATTCTCCTTTATGAATCTCAATCTTTTTGTCTGATCTGCAAGGATATCCGTAAAGTCTGGTGTCTGCCGCACAACAAGTCATAATCTTACGAACGGGAACAAACATATTGTCTTTCATACCTCTTGGTCGAAATGACTGCGCAACAAACTCTACTTCTTTGTGAAGATACAATTCCGGGTGGTCGTAAGCATCCACATACCATACTCCAAAATCTATATCATCTATCACAATCTTATCTTGTTTTACATCGTAAGGCAGATCTTCCTCCGTAGGTTCAATGATCTTCCCATCCATTCCTTCAAAAATGAGTTGGGCCATAGGATTCTGTATCTTCAGCGCTCTTCGAAATCCACCTCGATTCACTCCCTCTGCACAACGATTCACTACAATCAATTCTGATTCCATTAACTGTTCCATCAACATATTTCTCATGTTTTTCAGATACATATCCAACGTTGTACCATCTACCGTCGAATATACTCCCTGAAGTTCCCAGTTTCTTGGATATTTGATAGCTAACAGATCTTCTAGCTTCCACATTCCATTGTATTCAATGACTACCTGCGTCGGATGGTAATTCTTTTCACAATTTTTGAAAAATGTGGCATTCAGCTGCTCAAATTCTTCAATCTTAAGCAACACCATATTTTTCTGATCCAGATATTCCTGCGAATACTCTTCTTCCCCTTCTTCGCAGAGAAGAAGAAGTGTTAATCCCGGTTCAATCCACTCCTGCTCCATCAATGTCTCTTTTACAAGAGTCGTCTTTCCGCTGTCCAAAAAACCAGTACATACAAATACAGGGATTGTTACCATACTATCACCTTCATTTCTTTCATTAAATGTGGAACAGCTTCAAAAGTTCATCTTCTTTCAGATTTGTTCCGATGACACATACTCGTCCTGTGTAATCTGCCTGTCCATCTCGCACTTCATATTCCTCCGGCACAAGATCAAATTGTTTCCATGTTCCATCTGTCATTGGAATAATTCCTTTAGAACGGAGAATTGTTCCGTAGCTGTCCGTCTCGGACAATGCTTTTACTAAGAAATCCAACTCCTCTTCTGTATATTTATGTGCTGTTTCTTTTCCCCAGCTGGTGAACACCTCATCTGCATGATGGTGATGGTGGTGATGGTCATGCTCACAGCATTCTTCATGGTCATGATGGTGATGATCATGCTCACAGCATTCTTCGTGGTCATGATGATGGCCATGTTCTTCCTCCAGAAGTCCTTCTATCTCAGCGCCATGCTCCAATGCATGCCATATAGCATCTTTACTTAATTGTTCCCAAGGAGTTGATATAATCGCTGCATCTGCGTTCTCATCCCGCAGCATATGAATGCACTCTTCCACTTTCTCATCGGTCATCATCTGCGTACGGCTAACAACAATTGTAGATGCATGTTTCACCTGATCTTCAAAAAATTCACCAAAATTCTTCAAATAAAGTTTTGCTTTTTTGCCATCTACAACCGTAATTCTTCCGTCGATCTCTATCTCTGCATCTTTCTTCACATCTTCAATGGCTCTCACGATGTCAGATAATTTTCCCACACCAGAAGGCTCAATAATAACACGATCCGGCTGATACTCTGCCAATACTTTTTGAAGAGCTTTACTAAAATCTCCTACCAACGTACAACAAATACATCCCGAATTCATCTCCGTAATCTCAATTCCTGCGTCTTTCAAAAAGCCGCCATCAATGCCGATTTCACCAAATTCATTTTCAATCAATACTAGCTTCTCGCCTGTGAATACCTGATCAATTAATTTTTTAATAAATGTCGTTTTCCCAGCTCCCAAAAAGCCAGAAATAATGTCAACTTTTGTCATGTAAATGCCTCTTTTCTATCTGAATCTTCTTAATTGTAAAATACGTTACGACACATATATTACCACAATCTTTTCATAGTTGCCAGTTTTATCCTCAACTTCGACTTTAAATCTAAGCGTTCAGCCTGACAATATATAATGGCAGTATTTCCATTTTTCTGAAAATACTGCCATACATAACACAATAAATCTATATTTTTTAATTACAATAATCCACCTACTGCTAAGAACAGTGGCGCAAATACTAATGATACAATAGTCATCAATTTAATCAGAATATTGATAGACGGACCAGATGTATCTTTGAACGGATCTCCTACAGTATCTCCTACAACGGCTGCTTTGTGAGCTTCGCTGCCTTTTCCGCCATGGTTACCATCTTCAATATACTTCTTAGCATTATCCCATGCACCGCCGGCATTGGACATAAAGATTGCCATCATAACACCCGTTACTAATGCACCGGCGAGAAGACCGCCTAATGCTGCAGGTCCTAACAGGAGACCAACTGCCAACGGAGAAATAACTGCCATGATACCAGGTACCAGCATCTCTTTTAATGCTGCTGTTGTAGAGATTGCAACGCAAGACTTATAATCTGGTTTCGTCTTACCTTCCATAATTCCAGGCATCTCTCTAAATTGACGTCTTACCTCTTCGATCATCTTATATGCCGCCTTAGATACAGACTGCATTGTCATAGAAGAGAATAAGAATGGAAGCATACCACCGATCAGTAATCCGATAATAACACGGCTGTCAAGAATATCAATGCTTTCCAGTTTTACAGCTTCTGCATAAGATACAAACAATGCCAACGCTGTCAATGCAGCGGAACCGATTGCAAAACCTTTTCCCATTGCTGCAGTTGTGTTACCAACAGCATCCAGTTTATCTGTAATCTTACGTACTTCCGGATCAAGACCGGACATCTCAGCGATACCACCGGCATTATCAGCAATCGGTCCATACGCATCAACCGCTACAGTAATTGCAGTCGTAGACAACATACCTACAGCTGCCAGTGCGATTCCATAAAGTCCACAGAACTGATATGCAATAAAGATACCAATACAGATTAAAAGAATCGGGATTGCGGTAGATTTCATACCTACGGCAAGACCACTGATAATTGTAGTTGCGGAACCAGTCTCTGACTGTTCTGCAATCTCTTTTACAGATTTATAATCACCAGAAGTATAAACTTCTGTAATAATACCAATCAATAATCCTACTGCTAATCCGGCTACGATCGCAATCGCCGCTTTAAAATCACCAAAGAAATATTTGCTGAATACAAATGCTACAATCAACACAAGAAGACTGGATACATAAGATCCCATCTTTAACGCTTTATGCGGATTGGAATTCTCGTCTCCTCTTACGAAGAATGTTCCAAGAATAGAAGCAATCAATCCTAATCCTGCAATTACCAGCGGAAATACTGCACCAGCCACTTTATAATATACGATTCCAAGTGTGAGAGCAGAAATCAATGCTCCTACATATGACTCAAACAAGTCTGCTCCCATTCCGGCAACGTCACCTACGTTATCACCTACATTGTCAGCGATAACTGCCGGATTACGCGGATCATCCTCCGGAATTCCTGCTTCTACTTTACCTACAAGGTCTGCACCTACGTCAGCAGCCTTTGTATAGATACCACCACCAACACGGGCGAACAATGCGATAGAAGAAGCTCCAAGGCTGAATCCTGAAAGCACATCTACATTTCCTGTAATAAGGTAGATTGCACTTACTCCCAGAACCCCAAGACCTGCTACACACATTCCCATAACTGCTCCACCGGAAAATGCGATAGATAGCGCTTTGTTCATACCACTTTCTTTTGCTGCATTAGCAGTTCTTACATTTGCCTTTGTAGCTACACTCATTCCAAAATATCCTGCCAGTGTAGAGAACACAGCTCCAACCACGAAGCAGACTGCAGTTACCCAGTTACCAATTCCAAAGCCAATCAAGAAAAACAGCACAGCAACAAAGATAATCAAAATCTTGTATTCAGCTGTCAGAAAGGCTTGAGCACCCTCACTGATGGAAGATGCAATTTCCTTCATTCGGTCTGTTCCTGCGTCCTGCTTGCTGACTCTTGCTGCCAAAACACCTGCAAACGCAAGAGCAATAACGCCCAACACGGGAACAATTTTCAAAAACATTTCCATAATAAAAATCCTCCCACAGATTTATTGTATTTTTATATTATCACAAAATCTGAACTTGTATATAGTTTTTTCTGATTTTTTTCTCATTCTCTTCTAATATAAATGAAGGATTTTCTTCTTTTTCTATTTAAAAAAGAAGTCAAAATTATTTTGACTTCTCCTTCGCAAGCAGCGCTGCACCCAATGCTCCCGCATATCTTCCATGTTCTGTCGGTTCTACTGTCTGTCCAATCTTGGCAGAAAGTATACTTGTAAAATATTGGCTGTGACTTAATCCACCTGTCAATATCACTTTTTCGGGCAGACTCTTTCTCTGACTGAGCTGCGACACTTTTGCCGCCACAGAATCTACCACTCCAGCTGCAATGTCTTCTCGTTTTCTTCCTTCTCCGATATAATTAATTACTTCTGATTCTGCAAATACTGTACACAGCGAGCTAATCGGAAGGACCGTACCTGATTCCGCCATATCAAACAGCTCCTGCAAGGTAATTCCAAGGCGATTTGCCATAATTTCCAGAAATTTTCCAGTTCCTGCTGAACACTTATCATTCATGAGAAAATCTTGTACCATTCCATGTTCGACCAGAATCACTTTGGTATCCTGACCTCCTACATCAATGATTGCACAGTCATTGCCTGCCATCTCTCTGCCACCTCGGGCATGACAGGTAATCTCTGTAATTACATAATCTGCAAAATCTACAGCTACACGTCCATATCCTGTTGCTACCACTTTGGTGTCATTTGCCAAAACATCGATGCCATTTTCTTTCAACTTTTCTTTAATTGTCAGAGTTGTTTCTTTGCTGCTCCATCCAGTCGGCAACACAAACTGCATCTCATGATCTCCTATTGCCACTACCTTTGATGCTGTCGACCCAATATCAATTCCTACATAATTCACTTTTTTTACCTCTTTTAGCAATATTTATCCCTTCTGGGATTGATGTCCCTCTCAACAGCTGCGATTTTCAGAATCTCTATCTCATGCTCTTTAATGCAAGTTCTGATTATATCCAGATCTTCTTCCCTTACCATCAGAGATATCCCACAGCATTTGCTCGCAGTTCTGGGGGTAGGAGCAATGGTTGCCCGAACCCCCAGATTTTTTAATTCTTTATATAACCGCATGCCACTATCATGATTGGGAAAAAGCACATAATGCTGTATGTTCTGCATATGTACACTTCCTTTTTGTATTTTAATTATTTAACATCTCAACAAAAGCGCTGATTCTTGTGCGAAGCTGCTGTGCATCACTGTCTGTATAATCTGTTTCAATTCCAAGAACCGGAATTCCGGCTTCTTTCAATGCACGCTCCACAAAATATCCTTCCGTATCATACAGGTTACAGAACTTCAAGTTGACATCAATAATACCATCGACCTTATATTCTTTTGCAAGACGTAAGATATCATCGATTCTTGCCTGGTTTGGAGTGAAGCATGCACAGTTAATTCCCATATATCTTTCAGCCAGTGCATCAATCTGTCCATCGACAGTTGTCTGATTCTCGTCCACCAATCGTTCAAAGTAACGTGTACCTGTACACATCTCTTCACAGACAACGACAGCGCCACTTGTCTCTACTATATTATGCAGCTTCCAGTTCGGAATTGCAAGAGGTGTACCTGTCAACATAATACGTTTTGTTCCGGCTGGAACTACACTTACTCCGTCCTGAATGCGCTGTTCCAACTCATCACACAGCTTGTTCGTCATCTGTGTAAATCTTGCCGGATCATCGTAGAATGCAATCTGTGATATCACAAGTGCATCAGTACCGCTGATTGGAAGATTCTCACTCTTACGCGTCTCATATAATCTTGCCAAAGCTTTTCTCTTCGCATTAATAAGCTTGATACTTTCTGCAAGTGATTCCTCTGTCACTTTATTGCCGGTAAATTCTTCTACTACATTTTTCAGCTCTTTAATCTCTTCGGCCCACGCTTTCACATCTTTCGCGCGTTTCATCTGCGGAAGATCCATTACATGAACCGGAACATCTTCTGACAGGATCTCCCATGCCTTCTTCTTACCATCGCAGGTTGTCTCCCCAATATACATATCTGCAATGCGGAAAAATGGGCAGGTACGGTCTAATCTTGCTCCGACAGATGCCTTGATCAACGGACAAGTATTCGTCGGAAGCACTTTCTCACCGCCTGGAACCCAGAACTGTGATCCGCCGCAAAGTCCCGTTGCAATTGCATCAGCTGCAAAAATGATCTCATCTGGTACATACACACAGAATGTACCGAATACTTTTCCACCTTTCTTCTGATGCTCGATTAATTCTGCCGGGCGAATGCCGTGAATGTCTGCTACAACCATATTGTAGTAATCCATGCACTCCGGGCGATTTTCCTGAGACAAGAAAACATCTCCAAACGCCTGCGGAAGCACCGCGCACAATTGATCATGCAGCTCAATATCCATTCCCAGATCTTCCCACATTTTACGATAATCAGCCATATTATTTTCCTCCTTGTGACTCTTTGTCGTACTTATAATTACTAGCTTAACCGTAACATGTTTGTTTTAATGGGGCAATAAATTCAGGGCAGAATATATATTGATTTTTCTTATATTATTACTAGGTTTATTTATATATTCTATACTGATAATATTTCTCGAAATCCCTCTATGCATTGATCAATCTCGTCTCTCGTATTGGAAGCACTAAAAGCAAAACGAACCGTTCCCTGTGGATAAGTATGCAATGTACGATGTGCTATTGGTGCACAATGAAGGCCGACCCTTGTCATAATTCCATAATTTTGTTCTAACTCAAAAGCAATAACCGCGTTATCCTCCTGCACGAAATCCAACGAAACAACCGCAACACGATCTTTCATTCCTTCTTTTCCCACAATACGGATATTGGAGAATTCCTTTACATTTTCCAGAAAATACTGTGTCAGCTCCAGCTTCTTACGATGAATCGTCTTTATTCCAGTTTCTTCTATATACGACAAAGCCGCATGAAGACCGATGATGCCCGGAAGGTTCATAGTTCCGCTTTCATACTTGTCCGGAAGGCTTTCCGGCATCTGAAGTACATCCGACTGACTCCCTGTTCCACCTGCGATATATGGCTTCATCTGATCATTCAACTCTTCAGATATAAGAAAACCACCGATTCCTTGCGGCCCCAAAAGTCCTTTATGTCCGGTAAATGCAAGGAAATCAATATTACATTCTTGCATATTTACTGGAATTGTACCCGCACTCTGAGCCGTATCAACAACAAAAAACAGATGATGCCTACGGCAGATCTCTCCAATTGCCTTAATCGGAACAATGGTACCGCACACATTTGAGGCATGAAGCATAATGATTGCTTTTGTATTATTCTTAATGGCACGCTCCACATCTTCGGGTTGAATCGTCCCATCCACCTCTGTTCTTACCACATCATAGGTAACGCCGATTGCTTCCATCTGTTTTAACGGACGCATAACTGCATTATGCTCCATCCCTGATACCAGGACATGATCTCCTGATTGCAGAAAACCTTTGATGAAGTAATTCAGAGAGTACGTAATTCCAGGTGTAAATATGACACTCCGAGAATCTTTTGCATGAAACAGACGTGCCAGCTGTTCCCGCGTATCCAGAACCGTTGCTTCCACCTCATAAGCACCTTCATAATTACCTCTGTTAATATTGAATGCCCCGTGAGTCAACAGATCAGCCATAGCTTCTGCCACTTTTGGCGCTTTCGGCCATGACGTACTGCCATTGTCAAAATAAATCTTCTCCATATTCAATCCCCACCAATACCAAACCATTCGGCGGCGCTGTCACGCCCGCCTCTGTCCGTTCTTTTGCATCTAATATTTCTTTCACCCGTTCAGGTGTATAGAAACCTCTTCCGACTCGAATTAACGTCCCCGCAATAATGCGCACCATATTATACAAAAAACCATTTCCGGTAATTCGTATGGTAATCTCGGGACCTTGCTGTTCAATCTGTATCTCCTTCACTGTACGAACAGTATCTTCCACATTCGTTCGTACATTACAGAAACTAACAAAATCATGTTCTCCGATTAGATACGATGCTCCTTGCCGCATCTTTTCTACGTCCATCGGGAAAGACACAAAGGTACTATATCTTCGTTTTAAAGGATTCGGCACAGGCGCATTATAAATGTGATATTCATACGTCTTCGTCACCTCATCCTGATAACGTGGATGCCAATCCAACGGAACCTCCTCTGATCTTACAATCACAATATCCTCCGGAAGGCGTTGGTTCAATGCATACGCCATCCGTTCTGGCGGAATCGACGATTCCGTATCGAATACCGCCACATTTCCCAATGCATGCACTCCTGAATCCGTACGGCTAGCTCCTATAATACGAATCTTTTCACCTGTCAATTTTTGAAGCTTCGCATTCAACACCTCTTCAACCGTAATTCCATTCGGCTGAACCTGCCATCCACAATAATTTGTACCATCATAAGCAACAACAATTCTGACTCTTCTCATCTCATACCTCAAAAGGGACAGGGTAAATTGCAATTTGGGACGGAGTAAATTGAAAAAACCCCCGTCCCAAATTAATATCACCCTATCAAAACTACAGCAATTACATATACAATTACAACAATATAGGCCACATAATCTCTCTTTTGATAGTGGAGTGGTTTCATTTTTGTCCTTCCTTCTCCGCCGCGGTAACACCTTGCCTCCATGGCCATGGCAAGATCGTTGGCACGGCGAAAGGCGGATACAAACAGTGGAACCAGGATTGGAATCATGCTTTTTGCTTTTTGTATCATATTACCACTTTCCAGATCTGCCCCACGAGCTATCTGTGCTTTCATTATCTTGTCGGTCTCTTCCAGAAGGATCGGTATAAAACGCAATGCGATGGACATCATCATTGCCACTTCATGTACGGGAACATGGATTCTGTTCAATGGATGCAACAAGGCTTCAATTCCATCTGTCAATTCGTTTGGTGTCGTCGTAAATGTCATGAGCGAAGAACCGATAATTAAGTATATCAGACGGATTGCCATATATACCGCCGTAATAAGCCCACCTTCTGTAATGGTAAAAATCCAGGCATGAAACAACACCTCACCGTCTCTTGTGAGGAACAGGTTAAAAAGAACGGTTATCATCAAGAGCATAACGATGGGTTTAAGACCTCTTACAATATAGGAAAATGGAACCGTCGATATCTTGATTATAATTGCCAGGAAAATTGTTGCCACAATATACCCTGGAACGCTTCTGAATAAAAATAATGATACCAGATACAATAATGTGCATACCAGTTTTACTCTTGGATCCAGTCTGTGTAATATACTTTTTGCCGGATAATATTGTCCTATTGTTATATCTCGAATCATCTTTTCTTCTCCAGTACCTTCATAATCTCATCTGCCGCTTCTTCCACCGTTGTAACATTCACCTTTACCGGCAGGCCTTTTTCTGCCAGATCATGCATGATATAAGTAACCTGCGGTGCTGCAAGCCCTATCTTCTCCAATTCCTGATAATGCTCGAACACTTTTTCCGGCTTATCATTATACATCACAGAGCCGTGATTCATTACAATAATGCGGTCCGCATATCTCGCAATATCTTCCATGCTATGCGATACAAGAATGACTGTCATATCGCTTTGCCGATGTAGATAGGCAATCTGATCCAAAATGTCATCTCGTCCTTTTGGGTCAAGGCCAGCCGTCGGTTCATCCAACACCAATACCTTCGGGCGCATTGCCAAAACACCGGCAATGGCAGCTCTTCTCTTCTGTCCACCAGATAATTCAAACGGAGAAGAGCGGTAGTATTTCTCCTTAAGACCAACAAGCTTCAATGCCTCCAACGCACGCTTCTCGCATTCCTCCGGTGTCAGTCCCTGATTCTTAGGACCAAAACATACATCTGTCATCACATCCACTTCAAACAGCTGATGCTCAGGATACTGAAATACAAGCCCTACCTGATTTCGCAATTCGCGCATGTTGTATCCTTCTGAATAAATATTTTCTCCGTTAAAATACAATTCTCCACTGGTAGCTTTAAGCAATCCGTTCAGGTGCTGTATCAGTGTAGACTTTCCCGAGCCAGTGTGACCAATAATTCCTATGAACTCTCCATCTGGGATCTCCAGACAAATATCATTCAAGGCTTTTTTCTCATATGCCGTTCCTGGACTGTATACATAATTCAGATGTTCTAACTTCATTGACATAATGCTTCCACCAACTCTTCTTTTTTTAAAATACCGGCCGGTATATCCAGACCTCGTTTTTTCAACTCATCTGCCAATATAGTAACCTGTGGTACATCCAGACGATATTTTTTCAATACATCTACTTGTGAAAATATCTCCCGCGGTGTTCCTTCCATCACAACATGTCCATGGTCCATAACATAAATCTTATCTGCATCAACCACTTCTTCCATATAATGTGTTATTAGGATTACCGTAACTTTCTTTTGTTCCCGAAGCTTCTGTACTGTCTTCAAAACTTCTTTTCTTCCCACCGGATCCAACATTGCCGTCGGTTCATCCAGGACAATGCATTTTGGTTCCATAGCCACCACTCCGGCAATCGCCACACGCTGCTTTTGTCCACCGGAAAGTTTATTCGGAGAATGATGTCTATATTCTATCATTCCTACTGCTTTTAAGCTTTCTTCTACACGCTGCCAGATCTCGTCCGTCGGTACACCAAGATTCTCCGGTCCAAACCCGACATCTTCTTCCACAACCGTTCCTATGATCTGATTATCCGGATTCTGAAATACCATGCCAGCCGACTGCCGCACATTCCAAAGTTCATTTGGATCACTGGTATCTTTCCCATTGACCCACATCGTTCCTTCTGTAGGAACAAGGATTGCATTGATATGCTTAGCCAATGTAGATTTTCCAGAGCCATTGTGGCCTAAGATAGCAATGAATTGACCTTCCTTCACATCTATATCCACTTCATCAATCGCACGAGACATTCCTATGACATTTCCTTCTTCATCGCGCTTTTCATATTCAAATATCAGTTTTTCTGTCTGTACCATATCCATGGATTCTGCCTCCAGCTTTTCTTATGCTTTCTCTGGTTCTGGATAAGTTTCACCCTGTGTATCAACCGTCACCTTCTTCATCTTTTGTTCCTCTAACGGTCTGTCACTATAATCTGTATCCGTCTCTGCAATCTTATTTACCACATCCATACCTTCCACAATCTTTCCGAAAGCTGCATATGCACCATCCAGATGCGGAGAATTTTTATGCATGATAAAGAACTGAGAACCTGCTGAATCCGGATGCATTGCTCTTGCCATTGAAAGGACACCTTCTGTATGTGCCAGATCATTTTTGAAACCATTCTGAGAAAATTCTCCCTTAATGTTATAACCCGGACCACCCATTCCAGTTCCATTCGGGCACCCACCCTGGATCATAAACCCACGGATTACACGATGAAAAATCAATCCATCGTAGAATCCTTTCTGAACTAGTGATATAAAATTATTCACGGTATTCGGAGCAATCTCCGGATACAATTCTGCTTTCATAATATCTCCATTTTCCATCTCAAATGTTACAATTGGATTTGCCATAATACTTTCCCCTTTTCTACTATATTTTTCTATTTTTTGACTATGTTTTCTATTGTAACGGATATTGAACCATTCGTAAAGTATGCGACTTATTCTTTCTGACTTCCCGCAAAATAAAACCCTTCAAAATCATACTTATATACACGATATACGAATGTCTCTACATTCATCTGAAAACTTGCAATCAGTTCATGACTTTTATCATATTCTCCAAATACACCTTGCATACCAGAATCGATCACTGTATTCTCGTCCAGATTCTGAACACTGCCCCCACAATCAGAATAAGGAACTTCAAATGAATCTATCAACTCGAATGTCGCCACATTTTCATCAATCAGATACTTATAATAATATGAAGTTTCATTGACTTCTATATTATTATGAAACAGATCCACATAATACTGTCCTTCCGAAAGGCTTTCATCCTTAACATAGGTAATGCTGTTCTGTCCCCCCTGAATGGTAAAGTCTCCATTTTTCTGGAATACCAGGCTTTCATATTCCGTATCAGCCCAGACTGACTTTTCCCCTATAATATAAGAAACCGTCGGTGAATCATAGACATTATCGATCTTAATAATAGAAGATGTTTCTCTGGAACTTAATAAGATGGATCCATTTCCAATCCACTGAATGGTATTGATATGCATCCAGTCCAACTTCTCGTCAGAATTCTTCTGACATTCTGCCTTGTAACTTCCAAATAAATCTCCAAGATCCAGAATCTCTGTCACTGTTCCTGAATTCACATCCAGTTTTATCACGATATCCTCAACACTATTCTGCGTCTTATCCGTTGCCAGAATCAGCATATTGCCGTTGTCATCAAATACATAATCATGATGCAATTCATAGTTTCCAAGTTCATACACTTGTGTGACCTGTCCTAAACGGTTCACTTGCACCATCTTTGTCTCAGAAATACTGTAATACATATAATCCTGCTCAAAAATCAACCTACAGCTTCGATAACCCAGCAATGGGACTTCTCCGCGAAGTACTCCATTGTTATCATAATAGTACATGAAATTCAACTTCTCGCTGTCATTTCCCAGAACAACGTACAATCCTTCTTCCAGATCTTCCACATTCCCTTTTACTTCTTGTTCCAGCTTCACTTCTTCTGTTCCCAGAGCATCTCCCATCTCAAATACAATTTCTTTTGTGTCAGTGGATCCATCTTCCCTTGTCAAGAAAAAAGTAATCTGATTCTCCATATTTGGCACGAGACCGATAACTTGAAATTCATGCTCTGTCTGATATCTTTCTGTTTGATATACATTCTGGGCGAAATCGCTGACAGAAGAGTCTTTCACATGAATGGTATAGCTGACATTCATTGGTTCATCCGTATTAAAATAAACATACAATGACTGATTGTTAGTGCCAAAAGGGTTCTGCTCGATCAGCATATTATTGATCGTATAATCCTGAGACTTTTTCTTCTCTTCCAGACGGCTGGCAATCTCTTTTTGCTCTTCTACATCATAAGTCTTACTTATCTTTTCCAGCATCTCCTGCTGTTCCTGAGATAGTCCATCCTCTTCTTTTTCTGTCGACTCCGTCTGTTCCTCGACAGCTTCCGGTTCTTCCTTCATATCACTATTCGCACCAGACCTTCCCAGTACCACTGCAATGCAAAGAGCTGCTGCCACAATGCCTCCTTGTATAATCCGTCTTTTTTTCATCTTGTAAACCTGCCTTTTCTCTATGATGTTAGGGGCAAAAGCCCTACCTATGAGCAAGCTCATGTGGGTTCAGGCCTTGAGCCTCTGGTATCATATAATACAATTCCACCTTTTTCATCCATTCCGGTATCCCACAATTCCTTCATTGATAATCTGGTCTCTTCTCCATAAGTCGCTACATAGATATCCATACCTTCTTTTGTCTCTTCATACCCAACGACCAGGAACCAATGCCATATAAAGTCTTTATACTTTTCCGGATTCTTGTGCTTCAGCATTAAATAGGGCACAGGAATTCCAACATCAATCTGGCATTTGACCGCATGAGAAGCTTCCTCATAAGAACATTCCCCGCTAAGTCCGCGCATTCCGATCTTAATCTGTGTATTTTCCCGATGATTCACATCTTGAATATATTTGTTCAATCCTTCCATATACCATTCCAGTTTTTTTACACCACCAACTCTGGGACGGATATAAGGCTTCATTATCTGGCTGAACCTGCAGTATTCTTCCTTCGTAAGATGATTGATATCATAAGGATATAAAGCTGTCATTCCCATCTGTTTTGCAAAATAAATACAGCTGTCACATGCAGTCGCCGCGCCACATCCTCCGATATTCATTACAACATTAGTAAACCATTCTTGATTGCCGCCATATGCATCTCCTATCGTAAAATAAGCCAAACTTTTTTTCAACTGCCCACCTTCTCTTTATTTCTTTTCTCAAATCTTTATTATCTTACCATATTTTATTTTTTATGAACAGCAAAAAGTATCCTGACCAGACGGCCGGATACTTTTCGCAACTTGAGGGATTCTTATGTCAATTTTATTGGATTATAAACTCTTGGAAATCTCTTCACATACTTTCATTGCTTCGATAATCGCACTTCTAAATCCACGTTCTTCTAACGTACGAACAGCTTCAATTGTGGTTCCTGCAGGAGAACATACCATATCTTTTAACTCACCTGGATGCTTTCCTGTATCTAATACCATCTTTGCACTTCCCAAAACTGCCTGTGCAGCAAACTGATATGCCTGTGCTCTTGGCATTCCACCAGATACTGCTGCATCTGCCATTGCTTCGATCATAACGAATACATAAGCCGGAGAACTTCCGCTGACAGATACTACTACGTCCATCAAACGCTCTGGAACGATCTCTACACGACTAAAGCTTTCCAGAAGTGTACGTACATATGCGATCTCTTCCTCTGTCATATGCTCATTCGGACAAGCAGCTGTCATACCTTCACCTACCATTGCCGGAGTATTTGGCATAGTGCGGACAAGTTTTACATCTTTACCAAACTTTTCAGAGAGCCAAGCCAGGGTCTTACCTGGAGCAATTGTTATAACAATCTGCTCTTTCTTAATATCATCTTTAATCTCATTGATTACACTTTCATAAAATTGTGGCTTAACAGACAGGATGATGACTTCTGCTTTTTCAACGACCTCTTTGTTGCTGTCAGTCACATGAATACCAAATTGCTTTTGTACACGTTCTCTTCCTGGCGCAAACAGATCGGCACCGATAATCTCCTCTGCCGGAATGATCGCTTTCTTAATAATACCACCCATAATTGCTGATGCCATGTTACCTGTACCGATAAATCCTAATTTCATCTTTCCTACCTTCCTTTTCTCAAAAATCAGTTCTGTTTTGTATACGTTTTTTAAATTTGTATACAATTTATTTTCTGTATCGACTATACCATGTATAGCTTTAAAAGTCAATATTTATCTTGAGTTTTTCTTGAAAATACGTTATAATTTGTATACATTTTCAAAAAACGTATACTATTATGGTGTATATTCCCCCTAAAACAGAAAATTATTTGAACGGAAGGTGTCCTATGGCTGAGAAAAACACATCCCTGGCAGATCAGGCTTATGAAACAATCAAAAACAACATTCTAAATCTGACATATCCACCTGGAATGCCACTTACAGAAGCTTTTCTTACGAAAGAGCTTGGAATGAGCAGAAGCCCGGTACGAACCGCCATCCAGATGTTACAGGCAGAAGGGTTGATCGTATCTGACTATTACAAATCAATGACCGTCAAAGAGATTACCGACCAAGATATCAATGAGATCTATCAATTACGTGAATTATTAGAAGGGGCTGCATTCCGGTTAATCTTCACTTCCGGACGCAACGAAGAATATTCTTATCGAATTGAAGAGAAGATCGTCCGCATGTGTGCCGTCGCATCTGACGTGTATGAATGGGAGATTGCAGATACTGCTATGCATATGGAGATCATCAGTATTTTTGAAAATGAACGGATTAACAGAATCTATGAAAACAACTTATCAGAACTGATCCGTATCGGACAATACTCTATCAAAAACGGTATGCGTATACCAAAGACAAACGAAAATTTAAAGAAAATGATAAAATACATGCGCAGTGGGAATTATGAAAAAGCATATGAAATTCTGAAAGCTGATCATTTTGGCATCGGAAAAAACAGCGCTTTAAAAGGGAGGTAGAACACCTCCCTTCGTCTATACTTTAAAATGTTCCATCATGTATGGCATGCACTCTTTACTGTATTCTCCCAAAGAATATTTCCCTTTATTCAGGCACCAGTCCGATACCAGTGCACGTTCACACATTGCATAATATCTTGTCACCTCACTGACAGAAATATCGGCACGGATCTGCCCACGCTTCTGTCCTTCATCCACAATCTTTGTAATCAATTTATAATAATTACGATTCTGATCCAGAAGATGACTTTGTCTCTCTGACACGAGCTGTGTAGAATAAAGAGATGCCAGCAAATCCCTGCTGATCTTCTCTTCCATCATTGTATGCACTTTATAATTCAGATATAATAATTTGTGAAAACTATTCATCTTTGGATCCATCTCTGTTTCCAACTCTTCATAGTAATCATCCAGAATTAATGACAATGTATCCAACAGTTCATCCTTGGTACTAAAATAATAGTAAAAAGAACCCTTTGAAGTGTCCGACAACGCAATAATGTCATCTACGGTTGTTCCATTATATCCCTTCTCATAAAATAACTGCCACGCCGCCGCAACAATTCTGCTCTTAACATCTTTCTTTTTCACACTTTTTTCCATAATCCTCACCTTTTTGTAAATCGGGGACGGGGGTTTTCTCATTTTCCTCCGTCCCTAATTCAATTTGCCGTGTCCCTTTTTATCCTTTTATATATCTTATCATACTAACGTACATAAAAACAACTTTCTGGTTCTACAGGAATTTCTTCCGTATCAATCCACTCAATGGTTATAAACATATTATGATTCAATCCTTCCATCAGCTTATATATCATCGGCTCACGACCTTGAATTTCCATTACTACAGTGCCATCATACTCATTTTTTACCCACCCTGTCAATCCCAAAGACTGTGCCAGGCGCTTTGCTGTATAACGAAATCCTACACCTTGTACTCTTCCATAAAATACGATACGTTTTCTTACTTCTGCCATCTACTTAACCATCCCCTCAAAAACTGGAATACATTTCTGGCAAATCGAACAAAGAGATCTGGTTATCTCTACTCGACTTTACTTCCCGATCCGTAATAACTTCATCCCCCTTCAGATGTCCTATCAACAATGGTGATTTTGCATCATGCTGCTGATTTTTTTTCTTTGCACTCTCCAATCCACTATTCGCATAACAATATTTACATCCATGAATGCAAGTATCATACATACCGATATCAATACTTTCTACGCATCTGCATTCTCTGCGCTGTCCGGTATCTTTCTTAAGATCCAGCTTATACCCAATGAGCTGGTGTATCTTCTCCTTATCAATACAGGATCCATGCATAATACCATATTTACTTAAATCAATCTTTTCTGCACATGTATACAACGGAAGCTGATACCTTCGGGCTATGTCTGAAAGGCCTTTCGCAAGTTCTACCATCTCTTCTCTTTCCAATTCCAGATAAGGGCTTTCTCTTCCAGAATCGACAAAACTAATGATACATCTTGTCGTTGCATGATGCAGCCATTCACACATAAGTTCAAACTTTTCCAAATGATATGCAATGGTATATTTCTTAGTCAAGAGAATCGGATCAAACCGCCAGTCAATTCTTTCTTTTCCCAACCGTTCGCTCATTAAGAGAAATGTTGCCATGGACGCTGCCATATCCGGAAGATTCTCTTCAATATCGTCTTCATAATCTGTAATCGTCATCTGAAAATAATAATCATAATCCATGTCATCTATCTCTTTCAAGAACGGAAGCATCGGTTCTGGATTCTTTGTCCAGAACACAATGCAGTCTACCGTATCCGGTGACAGGAGGATACGGCTGACTTTTTTTCGATTGTATGGATTAGGAACCAATACTTCTCCCGCTTTGAGGCGATTCACAAACCACTCTGGATACAAAGCCGGAATATCCGTTCTTCTGCTTGCACTGATAATCATCTTTACACTCCTGACTACCTTTTATTTTTATCCAAAATTCTTCTCGATCAGCCGACAATATTCCTCATAAAATTCTACGCCGCTGAACACTTCTTTCAATGCATCCCTGATTCCTTTATAATACCAGCCTATAATCTCTTTATCCTTCATCCGGAATCGATTCCACAATTCTTCCCCGTACACTGGATAATCCCGATCTATATCCCTCATATTCGACAGCTTATCCGCAAGACCGACCATCTGCACTTCTCTCGGTGCATTACGAATATGTTCAATGGTACTACGTTTTCTCTCCATCCAGGTCTTTGATTTATCTTCACTTTCCTGAGCCACAATATAGGCAACTCTTTCCGAAAATTCCTGCGCAAGGATCCTCTGCGTTATCCCTTCGCAATCTTCAATTGTATCATGCAATACTGCCGCACTGATTACTTCCTCATCTTTTGTCATAGAAGATACAATATCGCTTACTTCAATTGGATGGACAATGTAGGGACGTTTTGTTCCTTTTCTGAATTGTCCTTCATGTGCTTTGGTTGCGAATTCGATTGCCTTGTTAATCATAACTGTACCTCTCCTATCATTTCTGATCTATCAGGGGTTCATTCTCTTCAATCTCCTCACGAAGCCTTGCTTTCTCTCTTCTGTGAAACAAATCGAAAATACAGGGAACTACCACCAGGGTTAGTATTGTACCATATATTAAGCCTCCGATAGTCACGACTGCCATCGGCTGCACCATATCGGCTCCCATTCCGAATCCAAGTGCCATAGTGGACAAGCCCAGAATGGTTGTTAAAGCGGTCATGATAATCGGTCGCAGTCTGGTCTTTCCAGCTTCTACCAATGCATCCTTTTGAGTCATTCCGCCTTCCATCAGTTGATTTGTATAGTCAATGAACACAATTCCATTATTGACAATAATACCAGATAACATTACAAATCCAATCATTGCAATGACACTGACCGGCATTCCTGCCAGCCAAAGTGCCAGCAGACCTCCGGTAAATGCAAGGGGCACTGTAAACATAACAATAAATGGAGACCTGAGAGACTGGAACTGTGCCACCATGATCAGGTACATGAATACAAGTGCCAGCCCCATCATTTTAAACAACTCTATCATTGCTTCATTAATCGTCTCATCTTCCCCTGTCATTTCAATCTCATATCCCTCTGGCGCATCATAAGCAGCAAGTGCTTTTTTCACTCGATTGCTGACCAGCCCAATATTATCGTCATCTTTGATCTCTGCCGTTACATTCATATATCTGCTCTGGTCAATTCGACTGATTGCCTGAAGTCCAGATGCGTCCTCAAAAGTCGCGATATCTGCCAATTTCAGCTCTTCCGTTGTACCATCCTGCTTCTCAATCTGTAGTGTCATATTTCGAATATCATCACGACTCATGCTTTCATTAGCATCATCCAGAACATAGACATCATAATCATTCGTATCGGTCGTCAAAGTTGTTGCTTTCTGTGCCTCCGCAAGCTTTCCATACAATTCCTGATATACCTGTACTACCGTAAGCCCGTGCTGTGTTGCTTTTGCCTTATCCACTACAACCCGAAGTTCTTCTTTGTTGTCCTCTGTTCCATCCGATACATTCTGTGTTCCTTTGACATCTTCCACAATCTTTTTCACATCTTTTGCAACGCTCTGTAGCTTATCCAGATCTTTTCCTTTAATCTGAATATTGATTCCAGAAGCGCCAAGGGAACTCATATCCATATTGGACATATTGACCGTCAATTCACCATCTATTCCTTTGGTAACCTTCTCAATCTCTTTTTTAAGTTCCGCATTTGACATGGACGGATTTTCCTTTGTTATTGCATAGAAGGAAACGAGATTCGTATCCTGACTACCTCCCATCATGGATGAAGATGACACAAGACCACCAATATCTTCAATATCATCGATAGCACCCACTTTGTCCATGACTTCATCAGCAACCTTTGACGTATCTTCCAGACTGGTTCCCTTTTCTGTCTCTAAAGTCATACTCACCTGTGTGCTTTCCATGCTAGGCATAAATTCTGTTCCTTTTGACAATTCCAATGCAATGCTTATTATAAATAATGCCAGTGCACCGATCAATACGAAGACTTTTTTATTCAATGCTTTCCGAAGAATGATTCCATACTTCTCCCGAACCACAGCAAATAAGCGAGATTCTTTTTCCTCCGTCTTTCTCAACAGACCAGCAGACATCATTGGAACCAGCGTCAATGCCACGAGCAGACTGGCAAGCAAAGAATAAGCAATGGTAAGCCCCATATCTACGAATAACTGTCTGGTAATTCCCGAAGTAAACACAATTGGTAAGAATACACACACCGTCGTCAGCGTAGATGCCGTAATCGCACCAGCCACCTGTCTTGCTCCCTGAATAGCCGCATCTTTCGCAGACGCCCTTTCTTCATTTCGCATACGATAAATATTCTCAATTACAACAATCGAATTATCTACCAGCATACCTACACCCAGAGCTAATCCTGACAGTGATATGATATTCAATGTAACTCCGGAGAAATACATAGCAACCAATGCCGTCACAATACTGATTGGAATAGAGCATGCAATGACAAACGTAGGTCTGACACTCTTTAGGAATACCAGTAGAATAATAACTGCCAGTACTGCACCATATACAAGATTCTTCAGCACAGAATTCACGATCAGATCAATATAGACTCCCTGATCCATGAGTGTAATCGTCTGGATTTCCTTATATTCTTTTTCTACCTGCTCTAACCTTTCCAGAACTCTGTCACTCACATCTCCAGTAGAATAGCCTGTCTGTTTCTGAATCGTCAACATCACACCCGGATTGCCATTGATCTTCGCATAAGTCTCATCCGAATTATCTACAAGTTCTACACTGGCCACATCAGACAGTTTTACCGGATCAATTCCTTCCATATCGACTAGAACCAGATCTTTCAACTCATCAAGACTCTGGAATTTTTCTCCGATTCGCACCAGATAATCCAGTCCATCTTCTTCCGTCACGTATCCTGCCGGCATACTGAAATTCTGTGCCGTCAATATAGTTTTAATCGTATCAATCGATAAGATACTTCCTACATTCATTGACGCTCCAGATTCACTCAATGCGGAATTCATCTGAGATTCTTGCATCTGGATCGCTACCTGTCCTGCCGCCAGCTGGGCAGCACCTTCTCCAAGACCTGCTGCCGCCTCCAGCTGACCGGATGCCAGTTGTCCTCTGGCCTGGGCCAGAGTCATAGCTCCATCATTGACCTGTTGCTGAATCGTATTCAACTGCTGCCTTCCTGCATCAATCTGCTGTTGCGCCGACTGTAGCTGCTGAACCTGTCCCTGAACTTCCTGAATTTTATCATCCAAAGACTCAAAAGTAATTCCCTGCTGTTCCAGCTGAGCACGGAGCTGCTCTAATTGTTCCTGTGCCTGAGCTTTCTGCTCATCATCGAGACTTCCATTGATGATATCTGATAATTTCTGATACTGTTCTTGCACTGCCTGCAATGTCTGGAGTTCTATCTGCACAATTGCAAGCTGCTGTTGTATCTGTGTCTCTGCAAGATCTAGCTCAGACTTTTTTTCATTGATCTCAAGCTGAGCCTGATTAATCTCTTCACTCTTCATCGACAATTGTGCTTCTGCCTGTGAAAGTCCGGCTGCCGCCTGTGCTTTTCCAGCTGCAAGTGCGTTCTGTCCACTTTCCACCTGAGCTTTCGCTTCGTCCAATGCACTTTTCGCCTCATTAACTTTTGCTTCCATCTCTGCTTTAATATCGTCACTAAGCTCATTAATCTTCTGTTCATTCAGGACAATTTCAACCGTCTCTTCAATACTTCCGGTCGTTATTACAGAAGCAACACCTTCGACACTTTCCACCTCAGGAATAACCTGCTCTTCTATCAACTTGCTGGCTTTTACCGCATCTGCATCTTTGACACTGACAGCAGTGACCAGCACCGGCATCATATCAGGATTTAATTTCATAATAATGGGATTAGATACAGCATCCGGCCAAAAACCCTGAATCTGGTCAAGATTCTCTCTCATCTCAATCGTGACCGAATCCATATTGGCAGTCTGATCGAACTCTAGAATAACTGTGGATGCATTTTCATTAGATATAGACTGAACCGTCTTGATATTACTGACAGTAGCCATTGCCTGCTCAACCGGCTTTGTCACTACCTCTTCTACTTCTTCCGGGCTTGCGCCTACATAGGTTGTCATGACCATCGCATACGGAAGATTCATATTGGGCAATAAGTCTACCGTCATTTTCGTAAACGATACCACTCCCAGTATAATAATGAAAACCACTCCTACCACAACGGTATATGGTTTCTTTACACTGAATTTTGATAACATATAGTGTCCTCTTCTTTCTTATCCGTCTCCGTTACTTCCTGCATGTAAAAATGAAATTAACTATGTAAATCATAACACTTGACACTTTAATTCGCAACAATTCCGAGATATAATAACGGTGTATAAAACCTAGATTTAATAAATATTTTATAAATAAAAGACAGGAGTTCTATATGAATAAGAAAAACATCTTGATTACCGGTGCCTCCCGGGGAATCGGAAAGGCCACCGCATTATTATTTGCCAAGAAAGGATATCATGTATTTTTGAACTGCCGTACATCAGTTGCTGAATTAGAAGACGTCAAAAAAATCATTGAGAATAAATATCAGAGTACTTGTACGATTGTTACCGGGGATGTCGGAAACCCCGACGATGTTACTCAGATATTCCAAACCATCTATCAATCCTGTGATTGTCTGGATATTTTAGTCAATAATGCGGGCATCTCACACATTGGATTAATGATGGATATGAGCAATGATGAATGGGAGCGAATCATACAGACCAACCTCTCTTCCGTATTCTATTGCAGTCGTGCCGCCGTACCTGCAATGATCTCTCGAAAATCTGGAAAGATTATTAATATTTCCTCTATGTGGGGCACTTCTGGAGCCTCTTGCGAAGTAGCTTATTCTGCCTCCAAATCCGGCATGAATGGATTCACCAGAGCTCTTGCCAAAGAACTGGCGCCAAGCAATATTCAGGTAAATGCTATTGCCTGCGGCGTCATTGATACAATTATGAATCAACAGCTATCGGCTGAAGAGAGAAAAGCATTAGAAGAAGAGATTCCTGCCGGAAGATATGGTACGGTAGAAGAAATCGCTGATATGATCTGGAACGTAGCCAATGCTCCGGCCTACATGACCGGACAAGTCATCGGAATAGATGGGGGAATCTTGTAGTTTAACACCACAAGATTCCCCCTTGAAACTTATTATTTTATTGAAAATCCAGCTCTACCGGGCAATGATCAGATCCCATCACATCCGTCAGGATCTTAGCATCTACAAGACGTTCTTTTAAAGCTTCAGATACACAGAAGTAGTCAATACGCCACCCTGCATTCTTTGCTCTTGCACTGAATCGATAAGACCACCAGGAATAGATCCCTTCAGCATCCGGATAAAAATATCGGAAAGTATCAATAAACCCAGCATCCAAAAGCGAAGAGAATTTCTCTCTCTCTTCATCCGTAAAACCGGCATTCTTCCGGTTCGTCTTAGGATTCTTAAGGTCAATCTCCTTGTGTGCAACATTCAGATCCCCGCAGAAGACTACTGGTTTCTTCTCTTCCAGCTTCTTGAGATATGCCAGAAAATCATCTTCCCACTGCATTCTGTATGGAAGTCTTGCCAATTCATTTTGAGAATTCGGTGTATATACCGTAATAAAATAATAGTCTTCAAATTCCAGTGTAATCACGCGGCCTTCCTGGTCATGCTCTTCTATGCCGATTCCATAGGACACAGAAATCGGCTCTTTTTTTGTAAATATTGCTGTCCCTGAATATCCTTTTCTTTTCGCATAGTTCCAATACTGGTAATATCCAGGAGTATTCAACTCCAGCTGACCTTCCTGCATCTTAGATTCCTGGATACAGAATATATCCGCATCCGCCTGCTGAAAGAATTCCTCAAATCCCTTCTGCACACAGGCACGGATTCCATTAACATTCCATGAAATAAACTTCATTGATTATCCTCCCACTCTTTCGAGAATCTTTATTTTTAATAATATACTTTCCGCAGGAACAACCCTCTTGCCGGTGCCAGAAAACCAGCCAGACTTCTGTCCTCCGCAGCAATAACGACCGGAAGCTTAGACGCATCCCTCTTGCCAGTACCGATCTCTAATAATGTTCCAGTCAATATTCTTACCATATGATATAAAAATCCGGTACCATAGTAGGTGATCCTGACTTTCTCACCATTACTTACGATCTTAATATTGGTAATCCGGCGGATAGGATCTTTGCATTCCTTATCGTCGGTAAAACTGGTAAAATTCTTCGGCCCGATCAAATACTTGGTCGCATCACGCATCGCTTCAATATCCAGTTTCTCAGGATAATGATAGCAGTATCTGCGTGAAAATACATCCGGCTTCTCTCTACAGTCAATATAATATTCATATTTTTTCCCTTTTGCACTCTTGCGGGCATGGAAACCATTCTTTACAAGTTCCACCTTCACAATACGAATATCTTCAGGAAGATACCGGTTCAATGAATCTTTTAACTCTTTGGTATCATATAACTTTGTTAATTTTACGCTCGCCACCTGGCCTCGGGCATGCACTCCGGCATCCGTTCTGCCAGACCCATCAACATGTACCCGATATCCGACCAGCTTCCCAATGCTCCATTCCAGAATAAACTGAATGGTGTTGTCAGTGGTAGCCTGACGCTGCCATCCCTGGTATCTGCTGCCATCATAAGAAATGGTTAACTTGTATGTTCTCATATATCTCACCCAATCTATAATCGTATCTCTATAGCACCATCTGTTTCTGTTAAAAATATATAATATAAAAAAGGAAGAAGCAATCCCTTTTTCTTGCTTCTTCCCTTATTCTATCACTTTATTACTATCTAAGCAAATATCTTCTTATTTTAATATTTTTTTCAGTTCATCCATAAAGGTGTTCACATCTTTGAATTCTCTGTATACAGACGCAAAACGCACATATGCAACTTCATCGAGTTCTTTTAATTCTTCCATTACAAGTTCTCCAATCATGCTGCTTGGAATCTCCTTCGCCTCCTGGTTAAATATCTTCGTCTCAATCCTGTCGATTGCATGCTGTATAGCTTCAGCAGATACTGGTCTTTTGTAACAGGCCCTTAAAATTCCATTCTCAATCTTACCGCGGTTATACTGCTCACGGTTATTATCCTTCTTGATAATGATCAATGGAATCGTCTCTACCTTTTCATATGTCGTAAACCGCTTTCCACACACATCACAGGAACGGCGCCGGCGAATTGAATTGCCATCCTCGGCAGGTCTGGAATCAATAACTCTGGTATCTGGATGATTACAATATGGACACTTCATCTTGCGTTATTCCTTTCTCATCGTACTTGTATACAGTATATCGGTTAAATGAACAGAAGTCAAATTACTTTTGGCTGATATCTAATTTTAAATTCACAATCCGCCTTACAGATTCATTGATTCGTTCTTCTGTCAGCCTGCCATCTCCTACCGCAGATAACACACCCTGATACGCTTCCTGAAAATTCTCCGGCATTGATACCATTGATAAACGGAACCAGCTCATTTGCCATCATCTCATCCAAGGTTTTATTCGTATACGCATATCCGGCATGCGTATCAGCCTCTGTCGCTCCATGCCCGGGATAGTGCTTTATGACTGGGATAATATTCTGATCCTGTAGTCCCTTCATCTCTGCCAGCATCATCTCAGAAACCAGATTACAGTCTGTTCCAAATGATCTGGAACCAATCACAGTATTCGACGGATTCGTCAGCACATCTGCATCCGGTGCATTATTCATATTAAATCCCAGATCATACAGGAAGCTTCCAATCTTTGCTCCTACATTATAGGCATTCTGAGGGTCTCCAGTTGCACCGATCACACTCATACTGTCAGTCTTCTCCAGATTAAAACTCGGATTATTGCTAAACCGGCTGACTGTACCGCCTTCTTCATCCACACTGATAAATAATGGCAGTCCTATTCTCTGATAAGAATACTCCTGGACATTCTTCACCATTTCCCGTACTTGTTCCGGATTCTCAAGATTCTGTGACATGTAGATAAAGCCGCCGACCGGATACTGGCTGATTGCATTCTGAGTCGTCTCGCCTGCGGCAATGACAACTCCTACTCCTGTCAATTCTTCTGGGGTTACAATGAATAACTGTGCTACTTTCTCATCCAAAGTCAGAGAATTTACGATTTCCTCTACTTCTGCCTTGCGCTGTTCCTCTTCGGATAACTCAGGTTCCACAGTCTGAACAGATTCCGGCTTTTTATCAGATTCTGATTTTACTTCTGACTGCGTCTCTTCAAACTTATCATTCTGTTTTTGTTATTTTTTTCTTTCCTCATGTATCTCAACCAGAATAATATCTGGCCCAATCTTTTTGATACATTTAAAAGGAATAATATATTCTGACCCATCACATAAAAAGCCACAGATCTTTCCCGCCTTTGGAATCACCAGTGCTTCGATACATCCATTACACTCATCTATAATCAGATCTACCACGTACCCTAGTTTTTTGCAATCACATGCATTAATCACTTCTTTATTCTCCAATTCACACAGACGCATATCCACACCACCCATATTCAAACCGCAGATTCTGCCATCGTCACCTTCTTTGTCACCATAACAAAACCCGCATCCACTACTTACTTGTAGTATATGCGGGTTTTCATATTCTGGACTATCCGAATCCAGCTATTCATCAATATCTATGACATTTACTGGACATCCATCTCTTGCTTCAATTGCTGTACTTTCGTATTCTGGTGCTACATCTGTGTATGCCTCTGCAACTCCGTCATCATTAAACCGAAATACTTCCGGGCAGGTAGCAACACAGGCACCACATGAGATACATCCATCATTTACTCTGGCTTTCATGGGTCATTCCTCCTTATATTTTTCAAGTAGTATGTCCCATTTTTATCCAAATATTCGCCTGTTATCTGATCAATGTTCCGGTCTTTCCTTTTAATGCATCTTTTAATTTATCAAAAGATGTGATCAACGCACTTCTTCCTTCTCTCTTTTCAATAAATTCTACGGATGCACTGAGTTTTGGAAGCATATTGTATTCTCCGAAATGGCCTTCTTCCATGTACTGCTTTGCCTGTTCCAGATTGATCTCTCCCAGCTCCTCTTCGTTTTCTCTGCCCATATTGATCTTAACCTTCTCGACACTGGTCAAAATAATCAATTCATCTGCATCAACTTCTTCTGCCATCTTACCTGCAGTTAAGTCTTTCTCAATGACAGCACTTGCACCTTTCAGATGATGATCCTGTTCCAGGACAGGAATTCCACCTCCGCCACAGGCAATTACAATCTGATCCGCATCTAAAAGAGCTTTAATCGCATCAATCTCTACTATGCTTACTGGATTCGGGGCAGATACGATACGACGATAACCTTTTCCCGGCTCTTCCACAACATAATTTCCTTTTTTGCGCTCTTCATTCGCTTCTTCCACGTTCATATAACGGCCTAATATCTTGGTTGGTGTATAGAAAGCCTCATCGTATGGATCTACGATTACCTGTGTAAGTATTGTACTGACAGTTCTGTAAATTCCTCGGTTCAACAATTCTTCACGAATTCCATTCTGAAGGTCATACCCGACATATCCTTGACTCATTGCAGAACATACAGACATTGGTGCTGCTGTATAATCTTGATGTACTTTTCCAAATTCATTCATCGCTGTATGGATCATTCCAACCTGTGGTGCATTACTGTGAGTAATAGCTACCTGATAACCAGCTTCGATCAGATCTGCGATTACTTTTGCTGTCTTCTTCACTGCTTCTTTCTGCTCTGGCAGCGTTGTACCAAGGGCACGGTGTCCTAATGCAACTACAACTCTTTTTTTCATAATCTATACCTCTGCTTTTCTTTATTTTTCTGATAAAAGATGAGATAAAAAAATTATAGTATTTTTCTATGTAAATTGCAACGTCTGAATTCTGTGAAAAACTGATCTTCTGTCTGTTTTACAGATTCTTATTCATAAATGCTACAATTCCGTCTTCTACTTCATCCTTTATATCTGAATAATTATGGATTTCGTGCCGATAGCCAGAGTATAACTTTGTCTCAACCTTATGACCTGTCTCATACAGCCAGTTGCTGACTTCACATACCCCTTTTCCATACATTCCAACCGGGTCTTCATTTCCGGCAATATTGTATATCGGAAGTTTCGCCGGAACTTTTTCTGCCCACTCTTTTCCAGTGATTACCAACATCATCTGGACAAAATATAACAAAGACTGGTTTGTTGTTGGTTTTGTAAATGCATCGAACGGATCCATTGCATGATCTTCTTGCACATATGGATCTGAGCAGATCCATTCATTCCCGAGCTTAATTTCGCCACATCTCTCACACATCCATCCCATTAATGCTCCTGCATAAGATGGGTCAGATTCTTTTCCTTTTCCCTCAGCTACGACCTGCTTCAACACTTTTTCTGACTCTTCTGCTCCCGGAAATACTCCTGCAGTTCCGCACAACGTTACGCCTGCCAACTCATCACCATACTTTGCAATAAAATCTCTTGCTATGAATGACCCCATACTATGACCGTATATAAAATATGGCAGTTCTGGATACATCTTACATACCATTTCCTTCAACGTATGCTCATCTTCCATCATGGTATGACATCCCTTGTCGCCCCAGTCGCCCCAGGTATCATTCTCCAATGCCGTCTTTCCATGTCCAACATGATCATCTGCAGCTACAATATATCCGGCATCCAGAAACTTCACAATCATGTACAGGTATCTTCTTGAGTGCTCACCAAATCCATGGATGATCTGTACAATCCCTTTTGGCCTGGCAGCAGGAACATATACCCAGCCATAGACCTCATCCCGCTCATTAAAAGACTGAAATTTTACTTCATGTAACATATAACATACCTCCTTTAATATTGTTTTTTAATTTATCATTGACATCCCGTGGCATAAAAAATAAAATCGGGGTAACAGGATTCGAACCTGCGACCTCACGGCCCCCAGCCGTGCGCTCTAACCAAACTGAGCCATACCCCGATACAATCATTCTACCCAATTAAAATCTATAATGCAAGCATTAATTTCCCTTTTATCTGCCATCGGATTTTAAATCCTGAAAATGAAAAATAATAAAAAAATATGTATATAAATTCTATTTATTCCCACTTTTTTATGCTATTATATAGATATGAATTTATATACTTTTTCAAGTATACATTTTTACAAAAGGATTATTGTCACTATGAAAAATATTATTCATCATAAGACGCTGCGGGAACAGGTCGCAGACGCCGTACGAAAAAAAATATTACATCATGAACTTGAACCTGGTATGCGAATTACCGAATCAGAACTTGCTACTCAATTTGGGGTTAGCCATGGCCCTGTTCGCGAAGCACTTCGCCAATTGGAACAGGAAGGGTTGATTGAATATACGCGAAATGTTGGCTGTTCTGTACGCAACGTTTCTCTTTCAGATGTCATCGAAGCTCTTCTGATTCGCGGAACCTATGAACTTTCTGCTGCTCGTGCATGTGCCGGCACCATCTCCGATGCAGCTTTCAAAGAGATGGAAGATGTATTAGAATCCATGAAGAATATGGACGATTCCGACTATACAGAATCAATTATTTACGATAATGAGTTTCACAAAATCTTGATTAACGAAGCGCATATGCCATATCTCGTCAGCGCTTGGAACGCATTAGATTTTGTATCATTCTTTTCTTTCTATTGTCAAGTAGATGATTGTTCAAAAGTAACCGGAAAGCAATACAAAGTACACAAAGAACTTTTTGACATCTATGCTACAAAAGACTGCCATGCAATCTGTGATATCATTTATTCACATTATAAGCTTTCGATTGATAAGATGTTGCGGGATAATCACATGTGTGAAAAAGATTTCCCATTTTCTTTCGATATTATTAACCCGCATATATAATCATGTATCATTTTGTAGTCTTTATCATATGTATAAAAAAGTACTGGAGTGCATTGTTCAACACAACGCACTCCAGTACTTTTTATATATAAGGCCATTTGGATTAGATTGCTCTGGTATACTTCGCAAGCCATTCCTTCTCTTCATCATTCAGATATGGAGAAATGGTATCATATACTTTCTTATGGTAATCATTTAAGAGCTTCTTATCTTCTGCTGTCATGATATCAGGATTGATTGCATCCAGATCCATTGGAATCAGTGTAATCGCATCAAAATACATGAATTGTCCATATTCATTCTTCTCACCTTTGCAGCAAAGAAGTTCATTTTCCAGACGGATACCATGAGAGCCCTCGATATAGATTCCCGGCTCATCTGTAATGACCATACCTTCACGCAACACTTCAGTCTCACCCTTACGATATCTCCAACGGAAACCAGCAGGTCCTTCATGGATGTTCAGAAGGTATCCTACACCATGTCCGGTTCCATGATTAAAGTTCATATTACGATCCCAGAATGGTTTTCTTGACAGGATATCAAGTACCATACCTGTACATCCTTCCAGGAACTTCGCACTGCCAAGCTGAAGGTTACTGATTGCAACTAAAGTAAAGTCGTCTTTCATCTGCTGTGTTACTTCACCCAGCGCATAAGTTCTTGTAACATCTGTAGAACCTTCCCAGAATCCTGCACCCGTATCAGTCAGGAAGAAGCTTCCTTCTTTCAGCTCAACATCAGTCTCTGGTGATGATGTGTAGTGAACAATCGCACCATGTTCACCATAAGAAGCAATCGGCTCAAAGCTTGGGCGGATAAAGTTGCCCATCTCAGCACGTAGTTCATCCAGCTTTTCTGTAGCACTCATCTCTGTGATCTTCATCTTGCCCACATTTTCTTTCAACCATTTCATGAATCTTACATGCGCAACACTGTCTTTGATCTGTGCTTTACGGATATTTTCAATCTCTACCGGATTCTTCATTGCTTTCATAAGAATCGCCGGATTTCTCTCTTCTACTCTCTTAACATTTTCCGGAATATTATTATACAGAGCATAATTTAACTTACTTGGGTCAACCATAACTACCGTATTCTCATCCAACGTACGGATATCTTCATAGATATCATTATATGGATGGAGGTTGACATTCAGTTCTGCCAGCGAAGCTTTGATATCATCATCCAGCTTACTCTCATCAACATAGAGTTCCATGCAGTCCATCTTAATAATGGCATAAGATAAAAGTAACGGGAAGAATTCAATATCATCACCACGGATATTCAGTGTCCAGCAGATGTCATCCAATGTCGTGAGCACATGTGCATTTGCTCCGGCTTTCTCCATCTCCTCACGAGTCCTCTTAAGCTTATCTGCTGCGGATTCGCCTGCATACTCAATTCCAAGAGAAAATGCAGGTGCTTTGGAAAGTTCCGGACGATCTTCCCAGATCAGATCGATCAGATCCTCATGATACTCGACCTTTGCTCCTTTTTTAGCTGCAATGTCTGCATATTCCTGTCCTTCTCCGACAGAAACCACACGTCCATCAAACCCAAGAGTATCTCCTTCTTTCAGGATATCTTCCAGATATGCTGTGAGTTCCGGTACTCCCGGTTCTCCCATCTTCATTAATTCTACAGTTGTACCTTCCAACTGCTTTGCTGCCTGAATGAAGTAACGTCCATCCGTCCAAAGACGGGCTTCATCTTTTGTGATAACTGCTGTACCTGCAGAGCCAGAAAATCCAGTAATATACTTTCTTGCCTTAAAATATTCCCCAACATATTCGCTCTGGTGAAAGTCTGCAGTTGGAACGATATAAGCATCGATTCCTTTCTCTGCCATTTTTGCACGTAAATTTGTTAATCTCTCAGGAATACTCATTGTATTACGCCTCCTAAAATAATTGTTATTATGGGTTTTTTCTCCCCAATAATATTAGGATTGACAGGCATTCCATATGTAATCCCGCAATCCTAATATCATTGTACATAATTATATTCTAATAATCCACTCTATTTTTCGTCATCTTTCTTCTCAACCAGTGCTGTTAATGGTTTATCCAGGATAACCAAAAGTGCGACAGCAATAAATGCGATTACTGCAATGATAATACATGCGGTCGTGAACTTAATAGCTCCTCCGAATAATGCATTATAAACATATCCATAACTGATTGCTGCGAAGAATATTGCAAGTCCCCATACAGACTGCATTGTAGAGTAAATACGGCTTGGTGCATACTTAGCGATAAATGCATATCCCAGTGGAGAGAAGAACATCTCACCCAATGTAATCAGAACTGCAAAAACTAAAAGCCACAGACAGCTGATCTGTCCATCACCACGGATAATATCCATCAATGCAAAGAACAGATATCCAACACCAAGAGTACCAATACCTAATGCACATTTCTTGTAAATACTCATATCACCCTTCGGTCTGTTTGCCAGATAACTCCAAAGCTTTGGTGTTACGAACATACCAACTAATACACAGAATAAAGCATTTGCAGCATCAAACCATGTAAGTGGTACATTGTAGCCTCCAACTACCCAGTTTGCATTTTCACCCCAGAAGTAATATACCGGCAGATAAGCCAGATACCAGAAGATCCAGAAGATAATAGCAAATACACAGATCAGAATGATTGCTGCAATTCTCTTCTTTTCAATTGTTGTATAAGGCATCTTCTTTTCTTCTTTATTCTTTGCCTTCAACTCTGCTTCACGGGCAATCTCTTCTTCTGTCAATTCTTTCTTGAAAGGTGTCTTTCCTGCTTCACCCATAAAACGTGTTCCAATGGTGAACCAGATTGCTCCTAAGAACATCAGGATAGCTGCAATCTTGAAGCATGGTCTGTATCCCATCATATCTCCACTTGCAAATACATCCTGATACAGAACACCTGCAAGGAATGGACCTGCAAATGCACCGATGTTAACAAGACCATAACGAACAGAATATGCATTGTTAAGCTGATCACTGGATACGATACGACCAATCAACGGACCAGTCTTATAGAATGCAAGACCGATACTGATACACCAGATCATCGCATATACCATTCCACTGCTTGTTGCCATAGATCCAATCCAGTAACCAACGCCACAGAGAACCATACCAATTGGGGTGGTATACCTTGCGCCAATCAGACGGTCACAGATAATGGAACACAGAATCGGAAGTCCATAAGAAAATGCTGTCAACTGTGACTGCATGGTCGCAGCGGTTCCTTCTGACAGACCAAGACCACCTGATGCTACACTTGCTGCTACGAAAACTAACAGGATAGAACGTCCGGTATAATAAGCAAAACGTTCAAAAATCTCTGTCGTAGAGCATGCCCAAAAACCCATAGGGAGCTTCTTTTTTGTTTGAGTACTCATTATTACTCATCCTCCTTTTTCCCCGCACCTTTTCTCAATAACCTCTTCGTTAGCATTTGATACAAGGCACTTCTCTAGAAATTTGTTTATTATAGATTATTAATTATTGATAATCTATAATTTATTATACATTATGCACATTTTCATGTCAAGAAAACTCCTTTGTGATTCTTATATTTTGTGATAAAATAGACATAATTAGTCATATCATGTATGCGAAAGGAGTTTACATTTATGAAAGTTATTGTAGTAGGTCCACGGGGAAAAATGGGAAAATTAATCACGCAGGTTGCAGCAGAAAGAGAGGATATGGAACTGGTTGCCGGCGTTGCTCCAAAGGGGCGTGATTACATAGGAAGTGATCTGGGAATGGTTGCTATGATCGGAAAAGAAATAGGTGTCCCGGTTGTGGATGAACTGGAAAGCGTCATCGATTCCTGTGATGTCATCATTGACTTTTCTACCAAAGAGAACGCTATGGAAGTCCTTGATCTGGCAATCGCACATAAAAAGGCATTGGTATGCGGCACTACAGGATTTAGCGAAGAGGAGATGCAGCGGTTTCAGGATGCTGCTTCCCAGATCCCGATGTTGTATGCAGCAAACACTTCAAAACTGGTCAATATCATGAATAAATTACTGGAAATGGTAACAACGATCGCCGGAAATGATCTGGATATTGAGATTTTAGAAATGCACGACCAGTGGAAGAAAGATGCTCCAAGTGGAACTTCGAAGGAAATGGGCGAGATTATGGCCCATGCCCTTGGCAAAGAACTGAATGACATCGCCGTATACGGTCGAGAAGGTGCTTCCCCGAGAGTTTCCGGAACTATCGGCTACCACTCTCTTCGCGCCGGCAATATTCCAAGCAGCCACACCGTATTCTTCGGCGGAATGGGAGAACGTCTGGAAATCACTCATCACTCCTACAACTGGGAATGCTTTGCACGCGGTGCCTGTGACTGCGCTGCTTATCTTGCTGATAAAGAACCTGGCTTTTATACCATTAAGGATGTATTAAATTTATAAATCAGCTATATTGCATATCGTCTTTGCTTCATTTTTATAGTATAATTGTATTAATAAAATAATACAATTATATCTTGAGAGGAGAACAGGTATGATATTAGTAAATACGGATTATATTCCAGAAAAAAAATTTGAGATGATCGGACTAGTAAGAGGTACTATGATTCAATCCGTACATCTTGGTAAGGACATCATGAACAGCTTCAAGACACTGGTCGGTGGAGAACTTACCTCCTACACAGAGATGATGAACGAAGCCAGAGCTGTTGCTACCAAACGTATGGCAGATGATGCTGCTGCAATGGGCGCAGATGCTGTGGTAAATATCCACTACGCTTCCAGCTCCATCGTACAGGGCGCAGCAGAAGTTCTGGCATACGGAACCGCAGTAAAATTCGTAGATTAAAATTTATTATACCACAAAAGAAACGGTGCACATGAAACACCGTTTCTTTTTAATATCATGATCTCACATCAGTCTCTACCATTATACTACAAAAGAAGCAAGCAGACATACTAAAAACACGCATTCATCTTCTCCTCTATCCGCATCAATTCCAGTCTTTTTATCTTTTTATCCATTTCATTTTCTGTCAGATAACGATACACACTTTTCGGCACAAACTTCGCCCACTCCTGATCCGTCGCAATGAAATTTCGTACCATGGCACCAGTGATTCCTTTTTCCTCTAATGGTCTGTGCCACAGCACTTCTATATTAAGCCCGAGACTTCGCAGTATCTTATATTTTTCTTCATCCCACTCATCGTACATTCCCAGGTAATATACTGCATCTTTCGGAGTATACTGTAACAGATATTCCGGACAGTTAATCGGAAACGGAATAATATCGTATTCACTTTCCGGAACCTTAAATTCCTGCATCGCACCTCTGATCATCTGATACCGTTCAAAATAAGACAATGGATTAGCAGAAGGTTCGCTTCGATTGACATCATTGACCGAATCTCTGGTGTGCATGTTGTCAGGATTGGAAATCCCGATGTATAATTTGTTGCAGCGCATTTTTGCTGCCAGTATATATTCCATATGTTTTAAATGTAACACTTGAAATCTTCCGTTAATTACTCCAGTCTCTATCATATGTTTCTCTCCCTCATTGATTATACTCTTTCGAACGTATATTTAGTATACTCTGAAGTACGGTAAGAATGCAAGGACTTCCCCATTTTCAGATTCAGCCAAGACAAGATAAAACCTCAAGATATCGTTACAACAGTAAGTCTATCTTGAGGTTTTTGAGATCTTCATTCTCTTTCTCTTACTTCAGCAATGCCAGAAGTTCTTCCTTTGGCTTTGCTCCCATATCTCTTTTTACCATCTGTCCATCCTTGAACACCAGAAATGTCGGAATTGACATTACCCGATACTCTCTTGCCAGATCTGGATTCGCATCGACATCCACTTTACAGATCTTCGCATCTGTAATTTCTTCTCCCAATTCCTCTACGATTGGTCCTACCATCTGGCACGGTCCGCACCATGTTGCCCAGAAATCCACCAACACTGGCACCTTAGATTCTAATACTTCTTCTTTAAAATTATCACTGGTTAAATGAATCACTGACATAATGATTACCTCTCTTTTTATGATTTGTATTTTTCTGCCATCCAATATCTGACAGTTTGTTTTCTACACAAAATAGTATAACCCATTTTCGGCAATAATACCATCTATATTCATCATTTGCTCTCATCTGACAGCTTCTTTCTTAAAAAGCGGCGACGATATTTCAAATCCGCATAATCTGTTATTTTCTTCAGATATACACTGTCTGCCAGTCCTCCTGCGACTCCGACAATCGGAATTCCCTGAAGAAACTTCATATAAAGAAGCGCTTCTGCTAATTGTCCAGCTGCCCGATGGAGCAATTCATTCTTATCCTCCATTGAAGGAAGGTCGCTGTCAATCTCCGTGTTCAGCCAGTTATTGGACAATATTAATTTTTCACTCCTAAGCAAACTTGTCTCAATAATACCCAGAATAAACATCTGCTCCTCTTCCGTATCATATTCGAATCCATAACTCAGGGCTATCTCATAGATACTTTTTAACAAAACAGCAGTAAAGATCGGGATGTCTGGTACTCCAATCCCAAGAATTCCAAGTCCTGCCCCCTCCACTCCTGAGATGAGAAGATTCTTCGTCTTACTTTTTCCAGCCTGCCTGGCAAATGCTTTTACATTCTTCCTGTTTTTCTTCTGCTCCACTGCACTGACATTCTCCTGATAATTCTGTTCGTGCTGTCCTTTGCGATAAGTTTTCTCAATGATACCTGTCCCATGTTCAAAGACCATTTCAAAAGCCTTCACGAAAGCAGCGTGCAGTGTATCTTCCAATTTGTCCGGGATCTTATCCGAAAGCTTTTGCTTAAGGACAGATTCCTTCTCCTGGATATTCTTCTTAAGGAAACTTTGTTCCTTTTTCTCCAGAGCTTCCCATTCCTTTTTCCATTTATCCTTTGTAAAAAACATGCCGGAATCCTCCTGATTATTCTTTAATCAGAAAAAACGAGAGGCATCCAGCCTCTCACTTAACAACTTCATCATTCGGTCAATTTTTATTTTACTGTCCTGTCAGAACCGTCACAGGACTCATCAAGATGAAGGAGAACTTCTCTGTTCTCACATATA